>JARUKZ010000006.1 GCA_029688955.1 Chitinispirillales bacterium ANBcel5
CGGTTTCAAGCTCCTCTGGTTGACTACTGTAAGCCCTTTGAAGCATCTCTAATTCATCGCTTACAAGCTGCTGTATCGTCATGGTTATCTTCTCTCTAATCCTGAACCGGAGTAATTGATTCCAGTATCCCCCTTATGTATTCCCTGTCCGGAATACCACCCTCACTGTAGGACCAATGTTTTTGTCCAATAACCCCCTGCCACAATCCTTTATAAATTTTATTGGTGGTATCATCCCACCCCCCTTTTAACTGGTTAATGCTATTGTAGTTTAGTTGTTTTTTTGTAGTGAAATAAAGCTCTGAAATCCAGTTCTCGCCCGCTATAACCGGTATAGACCCTAAAATATCTCTTCTCAGAGGCAAAATGCCAAATCTTGCACCTTCCTCTAACTGATAAGTTCTTGATGTGATGTGCTGAATTAAACTTCTCGAAAGATTCAGATCAGGAGAGTTAATTGGAACCCCCCACCACCATCCACCAGTTTTGACCGATTTCCCCCCTTTACGTTCAGGTATACCATAGTGATCAAGTTCAACAGAGCACACAAAAGGCATCGTTGCAAAAGCCAGGTCAACAGGTTTAATAAATAGTTTTGAAGAACCACCAGTTTTCCTGCGTACAAGTTCAAATACCTCTGATTGGGAGAGGAAAGAAAGAAATACTTCCTCTGTTTGAAATGCCTTATAAATATCCTGGTTTTTCACTTGTCCATCAAGCATAGATGGATCGTAAATTTCATAATAAGTAAACAGTGCTTCCCAGTGAAATAAATCGGCTAATGCCTCAAGTCGATTATTTTCTAGTTCATTTTGTCCTGTACCAAACTGAAAAACATAATCAACGAAACGAGATGACATACCTTTAGAATTGTAGAAAGAGTGTGCTATCCTTGGAGCCTTTCTTCCTGAAAATTCCTGACGAGACCAAATCCATCCCAAAACAAATAAATCATAATAATCCCAATGCTCCGGATCATTTTCGAAGGTGTAATTTGAAGGTAGTCCATGTCCATTTACAGCTACAAGCTCAGAATCTAAAGTGTCCCTATAGCGCCTCCAAATATTACGCACATATTCTACTTTACTTTTTCTGTAAACCATTAATCTTGTTTCTAGTTTTCTTGGAAAAAAATAAAGTGCACCATCAATTTTACCATTTGACGTAAATATATAGTTTTCATTTACACCTTCTATCACACTATCACACATAAACTCTTCAAAGTTTATTATTTTCCCGCTCTCAACATACTGTCCTTCCACACCAAAAGGTATTTCTAAAAGTCCGATATCTTTTTCATTCTCATTAATTAGCTCTAGAGATTTTTGAGTCTCTTTATACTGTATAACAGTAACATCTACATCATTTTTTTTCTCAAAGTCTGGTAATACCACTGTTTCGAAAAAGCTTTTATGATCCTGGTCCATATGCATTACAATACTCATGGACTTCACTGCACATCCTGCCCCCCACAATGGTAAAAGGAGTATAACACCATAGTTAACTATTAATTTAGCATAGTGCCCCATCATTTTCTCTCCTTACCTGGAGTTCACCACTAAACGATTTTAAAATGTTTTGTGAATAAATTCAAGGGTTTAGGCGAAAATATCGATAAAATGAAATCAGTTAAACTTTGCTACCCTTACAACCAGGTTTTATTTTCAAAAATCAGCAAGTGCTGCAGTGTTCTAAAGATTGCTTAGGGTTAGAAGAAACGGAGTCAAAATCCCACCCCCCAAAATTACATGGCTATGGACAAAACTAAATTAAAAGAACAGGTAGAAAGTATACGCCAGACATTTGGTTATATGAAGAGATTTAAGGGAGAGACCTTTGTGATAAAGATTGATAGCTCTCTTATTAATCATGATCTCTTTGCGATTTTAATTAAAGATCTCACTCTTTTGCACAATATGGGGATTAAAATTGTACTTGTCCCAGGTGCCCGAAGCCGAATAAATGAAGTGCTTTCAACTTTTAAAGTCCAATGCCAGACTGTAAATGGTGTACGCATCTCATCATCTGAAGCAATACCATTTATAAAAATGGCGGCATTTGATGTCTCAAACCGTGTAATGACCATGCTCGCAGAAAACGGGGCAAATGGGATCATTGGAAATTGGGTTAAAGCCAGAGGTATGGGGGTACGAAACGGAGTAGATTTTCAAAACTCCGGTATAGTCGAAAAGGTACAGAGCAAAATACTTAACAGTGTACTTGAGGACGGCTTTATACCAATATTTCCCAATATTGGCTGGAGTGGAACCGGAAAACCCTACAATCTCTCTTCCAACGAACTTGCTTTCAATCTCAGCCGGGAACTAAGAGCTGCGAAGCTATTTTTTATTACCAATTATTGTGGTATTGAAAGCAAGTCATTCAATCTGCCAAAAGATATCTATGTATCAGAGGATGGCATCATTTCACAGCTCAATGTGGATCAGGCAGGATACTTTGTAGAGATGAATGAAGGAGAAGGGTATAACGAACAGCTTGAGCTTATTTCTCTTGCCTATAATGCCTGCAAACAAAGTGTTAAAAGGGTACATATTGTAGATGGTCGTGTGGAGGGAATGGTTCTTCAGGAAATTTTCTCTAATGTAGGGCAGGGAACAATGGTCTACTCCAATCTCCATGAAAATATCCGAAATATGGAAATAGCAGATATTCCGGAAGTACTTGCTCTTATGCAGCCACAAATTGAAGAGAAATTGTTGGTGGCACGGCACGCCTCAGACCTGGAAGAAAAGGTTAATGATTATGCGGTGTATGAAGTAGACGGAACGATTCACGCCTGCGGAGCTCTTCACCTCTACCCTACGGGACAAGGGGAGATTGCTGCAATAGTTGTGGATAAACAGTATGCAAGCCGCGGCATCGGGCGTAAAATGATCTCCTATTTTATCGATAAAGCAAGAAACATGCACCTTAAATCTGTTTTTGTGCTTACAACCCAAACATCTGACTGGTTTTTACAGATAGGATTTAAGGAAGCTCACAAAAGTATACTTCCACCCCAGAAGCAAAAAACCTATAATGAACGGAGAAATTCAAAAATCCTTGATTATCAGCTAAGCCAAAAGCCGAAGATTAACTGCCATGTAGACTAATGGTTCATCTTCGCCTTACAGCAACCCAATAAGGAATACCACTATCATCCCTTAAACGAATAATTCCGTCATCAAACCGTATCTCTTTTGCCATAATGAAAACATTATCTCTCAGATTTGCCCTTCTGCCCCGTACTTCCACGTTATCACTTTCACTCAGGTTAATATCCTGATAAAGAACATACCATGCAGGCCCCAGATGCACATCAAGGGAGTCAAATCCACTCTCTATAACCAGTTTTATACCGCTACTCATATCATGCATCGGAGTGACCGTATCGATTGCGATTACTGTTCCTCTGTATTCCTGAAGACTATTGGTTCCATAAAGCTGCTCGTACTGACTGTCATATCCCCACTTTTCACTTCCCCGAAATCTAAGTGTTTGAGAAAAAACAGTAAGTGAAGCACCAAAAATCAGGGCAATTACAGCTGCTTGTTTGTATCTCACAATGTTGCCTCCATCTGTATACAGAATCAAAAATGTAGTCTTTATCAAAATAGAATCTGAGTCTGCTTACTTTCAACCCTTTATAATCCCTAATTTACCTGCTGAGCACCTTTAGTAGTTCAATTGGATCCTTTATCACTACATCTGCTCCATTTTGATACAGTTCGTCCTCGTCCCTAAATCCCCAACTAACCCCTACAGCAACTAGCCCCGCCCCTTTTGCGGTTTTCATATCGGTTGCTGTATCGCCAACATAAAGTACCTCTTGTGCTCTCAAGCCAAGCATATTTAAGATATGCACCAGTGCTTCTGTATCGGGTTTGACTGCAAACCTCCCAGCTCCTAAAGCTATATCAAAGTACCCATCAAAATAGTACTCAACCACTTTTTGAGTGAACTCTTCGGGCTTATTAGATAGTACTCCCAGTTTTACGTTACGCTTTTTTAAAGAGTTAAGTACCTCATCGATCTTATTGTATGGCTTGCTTTTTAGATTCCATCTGGAACCATACTCCTTTTTCATCTCCTCAACGCACTGTTGCACCACTCGCTCACTAACCCCCTCAGGAAGCGAACGGCGGGCAAGCATTACCATACCATCACCCACAAAATATCGGTATTTGTCTAATTCATGTGATCTATACCCCATCCTCTTAAGAACAGAATTCATCGATTCACCAAGATCGGTAAGCGTATCGAGCAAAGTGCCATCAAGATCAAAGACAACTGCCCTGTATTTCATAATTTCCCTTTTTCAGTTATTTTTGTACCCAGCATTTTTTAGTGCACCAATTTCACGTTCCGTAAGCTCCCGTACCTGACCTGGTTTCAATGATCCGATTTTAACCGAACCAAACTGTACTCTTTTTAACTGTTTGACCTCATGTCCCACAGCATCAATCATTCGTCTTATCTGACGGTTTTTTCCTTCAAAAAGGACGACTTCATACCAACACTGTCCATTCTTTGAGCTTATAGCCCGGACTTCCGAAGCTCTCAGTAACTGGTCCCTTGACATAACCCCAGCCTTTAGCTGTTCAATTTCCTCATCTTTAAGGTATCTGGTAGTCCGCACATTATATACTTTTTTTATTTGATATCTGGGGTGTGTAAGGGCATGAACCATTTCCCCATCATTAGTCAGAATCAAAAGACCTTCAGAGTTATAATCAAGCCTTCCCACATATTTTAAGTGTCCAATATCTCTGCCGCTTTTTAGCAGTGCATCATAGATCGTAAGCCTGCCCTCAGGATCAAACCTGGTGACAATCACACCACAAGGTTTATAGTAGACCAAATACTCAATTTTTTTTATAGCAGAAAGAGCCTTTCCCATATATTCCACTTTGTCTTTTTGTGGATCGATCTTTACCCCAAGCTCTGTAACCTTTTTCCCGTTCACAATTACCCGACCGGCAGCGATGAGCTCATCGGCTTTTCTCCTTGATCCAAGTCCACACATAGCAAGATACCGGTTAAGCCTTAGTAGACTATCATTGTGCTGTTCTTTTTCATTACATCCCATTTATATCACCATCTCTTGTTTCTATTTCGTGAATCCCCATACTGTTGCCCGTTTCAATGCAATCCTCAAGCATTGATATTACCCTAAGCGTTACCCCTACTTTTTTTTCAATACGCTCAGAAGAATATCCATCGAGCGTGTACCCGGCATAGCTGAACATAACATCCGGGACATAAACAGCATCGTAGCGATCTTTTTTTAATTGTCTCTTAACCTCCCGAATCACATCTTTTGCCGTCAATAACCCGGCCACAGTGACACTTTCGCCAAAATAGCTGTTATGAACAGGAATTACATTAAATGTATGCGGCACGAGCTCTGAAAGTTCATTAAAAACCTGTGACACATAAGGATGGGCAGAAAGTGAAGTGATAACCAGAACCGATTTTTCATCGGAACTTCCAACACCACGTTTTCCCCTGTCATTTAGTGTACCTTTTAAATCATCCCACGACTCAAGAAATTGGCGAACAAGTCCCACCCCGTTTTCAATCTGAGGATATTCACAGTAGTAAGAAGCAGGTGGAATGGGAAGAGAGGCCCTGATAAAGAGTTCATCAGCAATAAATATCTTCCCCTCAGCTAACCTTTGAACATTCTGTACCAAAGAGATAATTTCCTTGGCACACTCTGCATTAACATCGCTGAGAAATTCATTTCTAAATCTGGTTAAACCAACAGGAACGATTGCTACAGAAAGCAATGATTCTCCCAAACTCAGAAGATCAGAAAGCGTTTGTTTTAAGACTGCTCCGTCGTTATACCCCGGACAAATCACCAGTTGAGTGTGAAAGGAGACGGAGTGGAGTGCAAGAAATGAGAGTTGTTGCAATATCGGGGGGGCTTTTTTGTTTCTAAGCATTGCCCCTCTCACCTGAGGATCTGTAGCATGTACAGATATAAAAAGCGGAGAAAGGCCAAGTTGAGCAACGCGTTCAAGATCAGCTTCAGAAGCGGTGGCAAGTGTAACATAATTGCCATTTAAAAAAGAATGCTTGAAATCCTCATCTTTTATATACAATGATTTTCTAAGCCCAGGCGGCATCTGATCTATGAAACAAAACACACACCTGTTGCCGCAACGGTTTATAGGCAACTGATAAAACTCAACATCCAAAAACGCATCCGGTGGACGTTCAACAGAAATAGTTTTTCTTTTCCCGTTTCTGACACACTCTATGGTGAGAAGTGAATCGGCGCCAAAGAAGAAAAAATCCAGCTCATCACCGATCGAGTTTCCGTTTAAAGCGACAATCTGGTCCCCGCTTCGAAGTCCGGCAGAGAAAAGAAATGAATGCTTGGGAACTCTTTTGATTTTTAGCCCCTGAGTAGGGCATTTTTTAACTGTGTTTAATGACATTTAATAATCTCAATAGATTCATCAAGCCTTAATTTATAAACTAAATGCGATAAAAGGATAATTATATTGTACCAAAATGAAGAGCAGAAATGAGAAGTGCAGAGCCGTTTTACAGGACTCCTTAAAATGGAGGAAGGGGATTGTTTACCGGAATAGATCTTTTATTTTAGACCAGTTTGTTCTTGTTTCTCGGTTTGGCTCTATTACTCTTGCTGACCTGGTAATATTTTGCTCTTTTCTGGCCTGGTTTTCTGAAACCTGTTTGTTTTCTGACTCAATATTGTTTGAAGCCAGAGTATCAACAGTAAGCTCCGCGCTCACAGAACCACTGAGAACAAACAAAAAAAGTATACTGATTACATATCTCTTAATCATACTATTTACCTAAATGATTGCTGAATTTTAATACAGTACACCAATAATATAGGGAAATTTCCATCAGATAGCAATATCTTTTTTAAATTGGTTGAAAATAGTCTTCTTCAGAAGGCAACTCATGTTCACTTAAAATTTTGAAATCATTCTCCATTTTGGCACTGCAAGCAGCACAGTAAAACTCCTCCTCAGAAACATTTGCCCTGCGACACTCTACACACACCGAAACCATTTTCTTTTATTCCCTCCTTAGAACTGCCAACAGAATTGGGCTGAATCTACACCTATTTTAAAGCAAAAAGTTGCCCAATCCAAGAATCCATTCTACTCGTTTTGTCCAAAGTGTTTGTTGAATTTTTCTTTTATCGTGCTGAAATTTAAAGGCTTGCGTATTACATCGTGTATACCCTCTATCCTCAGCAAATTAGACTCAAGATCGCCTTTCCATCCAGTTACCAGAAAAGTTTTAGTATCCTCAGAGATGTTTCTAACCATCCGTGCCACACTTCTCCCCCCCATCTCTCTTACACACAATGACACCAGTACTGCATCAAAGTGGTTGTTTTTAATACTCTCAACTCCCTTTTCGGCTGTATTTTCCACGCTGGTTTCACACCCCAGCCTCCTGAGAGATCTTACAAGGGCTTCCTGAACATCTTTATCGTCTTCTACGATTAATACTCTATGATTTGCTTCCATGTATTTCTATCTTACAAGCTAAAAACGTGCCACTGTTTTCAAACTGCGTAATACCTGTTTAAAGTGAATTCCCCATAAAACTCAGAGAATCCTCTACTAGTAACTTTTAATTAATCAGGTAATATTTACCTGATTTGGTAAACAATTTCCAAGTTGATTTATCAAAACGGGCTTTTCTCTACTCTCTCCAGACCTGGATAAATAGTGCAATATCAAACATTCAGTCCTCTTCCCTGAATCAATATTTATGATGAACCGGTCCACCAGGGTTCTAACCAAATGAAGTCCCCTTCCATGCTCTTCATCCTTCTCACAACTAAGCTTTGAAGTCCTGTCCATCCAATACAACGCCTGGCGTTTGCTTAAGATCCCTCTTGGATCCTCAACCGATACTCCGATTTTTGTGTCATCAACGGCCCAGCGCACAGCTATAGCATCGTTTGAATTTAATCGATACTCCCTGCACCATCGCTCTCTGGGAATACCGGTGAGCTGTAACACTCCATGGAACAATGCATTCGATATCAGCTCATCAACAGCTATCTCCAAAAACAATGCGCCCTTACCAGGATAATGGCCAGAAATGGCTGAACACACGCTCCTGGCCTGATAATAATCAATGATATGTTCCTTTTTTATAGCACATTTGTCGAAATATTTCTCTAAGCCAAAGATCACACCTTCAGCAAGTGACCTTATATAAGTATCAGTTTTAAATGCAGTAATGTCACTATCTTTTTTTATGATGTTACTGATATTGTACTTTCTAATTAAAGGAATATAGCAATCTATATCACCTGAGCTCATTAAGATATGACTAACTGAGGGATACCCGGAGTAGATTTTTTCAAGAATCGAGAAACCATAACTCTCTAAGATATCGGTGTCAGAAAATATGACCAGAGGTCTCGATTTTTCGATTAATTCAAGGGCTTTTTCTGCTGTTTGAGCTCTTAAAACCACAAAAGAACCAGGAACAAAGACCTTTGAGAGACTAGCACAAAAAGCCTCCTCCTTGTCAATAACAACAATTGTCTTTAGGTTTTTATGGTTGTTCAAAAAAAGCTTCTCCAACAAAATATATTGAATATCCTAAATAGAAGTGCTAATATAAATGATTCAGCACGCTCTTTGTAACTACACTTTTTAAATATTGCTTAAAAGTGGAACTTAAACAGTAGCTTAGTGTAGTTATTATGGGCAAATACTATTTTTAAAACTCTAAGAGGAGTTTCATTTTATGATTTTTGGCGTCTATTGGTTACATGCTACAGTTATTATCCTTTTGGGGATCTCTGTTATATTAGCCATCACTAATCTTTTCTCTTATGCAAAAATTTCATCAAAGGTTTCGGTGCTTGAACAAGAGGTGTATAAACAGGCCCACGTTCTCGATACTCAAAGAAGGGGAAAGTCTCCCCAAATGAGTAAATCTGTACACAAACAAAGCGCAGAGGAAAAACAGGGTGATACTTCAAGCGATTCTAACGATACTATAGAGATTGTAAGAAATGTAAGAGGAGCTTTTAATGAATCAACCTCAGATCAGCAGCTCCCCAGAAAAAACCCAGAGCAGCTTACTCCCAGTGCTCACCAACCTACAAAACCAATACCAAGACCAAATACGCCCAAAAAGCCACCGGCTCAATCTCAAAAGGATTTAGACGTATTAGATGTGATAAGCGAGCCGGTACTAGAACAAAACAATGAACTGTATACTCTTCCACTTTACTCTGAAGCATCAAAAGATGCCGATTTTAACCGTATTTGGCAAAAAGCAAATCAGATGATTTTCAGTGGTTCAGGGCCTCAAATTAAGATTGATTTCTCTAATATTTCATTTCTTCATAAAAATGAGATCCTGTGTTTGAGTAAAATTCACAAGCTTGCCTCCGAACAGGGGGCGATAATAGAATTCAGCAACTGTGATGCGGAGATCAGAAACCAACTGGCCTCCATCCCTACTCTGTTTCATTTAATTGAGGATTAATCTATGATAGTTCTGGGACTGGAAACGTCCTGTGATGAGACTTCCGCAGCGGTAATAAAAAACGGTAAATTAGAATCTAATCTTATCTATTCTCAAACAGAGCATTCAGATTTTGGGGGAGTAGTACCCGAGATAGCCTCACGCGCTCACCTGGAAAAAATTGCTCCTCTTACTCAAAAGGCACTCACTGAAGCCTCAGTTAGTGCAGAAGCGGTAGATCTGATTGCAGTTTCAGATAGCCCCGGTCTTGCAGGTGCATTGCTTGTGGGCATAAGTTATGCCCTGGGGATGCATATGGCCCATGGTACAGCTCTCAGTGGGATTAATCATCTGGAGGGGCATATTGCTGCTCTTTTTATCAGTAATCCAGATATACCCCTGCCGTTTCTTGCGCTCGTGGTTTCAGGCGGACACACAGCGATCTATAGAGTAGATGATTTTGGCTGTTATACATTATTGGGACAAACTGTTGATGATGCAGCTGGTGAAGCCTTTGATAAAGTAGGTAAGATGCTTGGATTTAATTACCCGGCAGGAAGGTCGATAGAACAAAAGGCAGCCGAAGCACAAAACCATGATCTGGTAAGTTTCCCTATTGCCAAACTATCGGATTCAAAACTTAATTTTTCATTTTCGGGTCTAAAAACAGCGGTAAAGTATTTTCTTAAAAGTAAAACTTCCCAATATATTACAGAAAACAAAGCAGACATATGCTACGCGTTTCAAAGAGCTGTAATTAAATCCTTGGTTAATAACTTAGCAGAGGCATCCAAAGTAACAAATATTAAAACTTTTGGTGTTGTCGGAGGGGTAGCCTGCAACAGTACGTTGCGAAAAACGCTTACAAGCCGGTTTGGAGAACAACTATTTTGTCCCCCTCCCTCTTTATGTACCGATAATGCAGCCATGATTGCCATGGCAGGCCTCAAAAGAGCTCAGATGAATTGCTGCCGCTTTCCAAAAATGAATCCATCACGAGGTATTTAACGATGCATTTTATTCTTCTATGTCTTGCAGTTTTTTTACTAGCATTCCTTCTGATAATTTGTGTTCAGCTAACGAAAATAGAAAAAACGGTATCTGATATCACAGAACTTACAGAGCAGAATGTAAAAAAACTGTACAGTGGAAAATAAGCCCTGGTACTATTTTACACGATATCACCCAACATAGCTTCCACATAGGCATGCGGGTCAAAGTCCTGCAGATCATCAATCCCCTCACCTACACCAATTTTTCTAATTGGAACGCCAAGTTTTTTAGTAAGCGCTAATGCGACCCCGCCCTTTGCAGTGCCATCAAGTTTAGTAATCACAAGTCCGGTCAAAGGAACTATATCATTAAAAACCTGTGCCTGTTTGATGGCATTTTGTCCTGTGGTTGCATCAACAACCAGCAAAATTTCGTTGGGTGCATGCGGAGTATTTTTCTTTATGACTCTTACAATCTTCTCCAATTCCTTCATAAGATTAACTTTATTATGAAGGCGCCCGGCAGTATCAAGAATTAGTACATCTGAGCTTCTGCTCTTTGCAGCTTCAATGGAATCAAAAGAAACCGAAGCAGCATCAGCCCTCTCATGCTGAGAGACAAAATCACATCCGGTACGCTGCGCCCAGATTCTAAGCTGCTCTATTGCACCGGCTCTAAATGTATCAGCAGCACCAAGTATCACCTTTTTGCCATTGTTTCTCAGTTCATTGGAAATTTTACCAATAGTAGTGGTTTTTCCCACTCCATTTACACCAACGATCAAGATCACCCACGGTTTAGGTGGAAATTCCTCGGGTACTTTTTCTGCGTGCAAATCAGAAACAAGTATCTCTTTTAACGATTCGATGGCATCAGCTGCCTCAGTAATCCCTTTCTGGCTTATATCTTCTCTTAGACGATCGATTACATCAACCGAAAGATCAAGTCCCAGATCAGCTGCAATTAACGCCTCCTCAAGGGAATCAAAGAACGTGTCATCAAACTCTGCCCCCTTGATTATGGAACTAATTTGCAACCGAGTTTTACTTAACCCGCTTTTTAGACGTGAAAATATATCCATCTCTGTTTTATCCCTCTTTAAAAGGCTTATTATACTCCAAAGGAAGTAAAAATATATGGATACATCATAACATATCAACCTGCAGCCGTATTCTCTTGTGATGCTCAAGAGCAGTTGATGCTATAACACGCAGCGATTCACCCTGCAGGTTAACTCGCTTTAAAGCTTCCAGCTTAATTTCCGGCACACTTTCCTTTTCCACAACACCATAGCCAAGCACATGTGCCATGTTGTCTGCAATATGCACAACCTCTCCCAGCATCACATAACCCTCACTCTCTTCCGGTGCATGGTGTGAGCTGATAACAGAGCATAGATCGGGAGGATAAAAGCATTTTTCTGCAAAAAACGCACCCACAGAAACATGAGAGCAGCTGCAGTCTTCACAGTGAAAAAACACCTTGTTTGTGGATGCCACAACCGCTTTGCGTAACTCCTGTGGTCTGTTAGTGCACAAAACAAGTTTTCCAATATCATGAAGCAAACCTGCACAGAAAAGTATATCAGTTTCTATGTACTGGTAGCGTTTAAGGAATTTCCCGATCGACTCTGATATGAGTGCAACGAGCAAAGAATGAGCCCAGAAACGCTTGATAGAGATAGGATATTTTTCTCTTTCCCTCTTTTTACCTAAAATTAAAGATATCTCTAGAAGAGAAAATATTCGTTCCAAACCTAAAAGGTTAATGGCATTTTTAAGGGACGAGACGCTTATACCTACGTTTGGCACAGAGCTATTGGCAAGTCTTATTACCTGAGCAGCAAGAGCAGGGTCCAGTTTTAAAGCATTAAGAATTTCTTCTCTGTTTAAATCCCGTTTCTCTAACATTTCGACGATATACTTTGTAACAGGCAAAGGCGAAGGCAAAGGGTCGAACATTTTGCAGTTGATGGGGTCTAATTCCTGTTCCATTATACATTCCCCAGTATATCTATACTATAATAATAAAAAAAACAGACCAGGATATCTACTTGATAATGGAAAGAAATTCCATAGAGTTTTCCATGGTTTTTTCTATAGTGTCTCGTATTTTAAGATACTCGGTTTCAGCGATGTTTAGATATCTTAATGCACTTTTGCATTTTGCGGAACAAATCTCATCTTCCCACAAATCACAACCAAGTTCATGTGAGATAAAGTTAGCGACATGCACTGTTGCAACCAACTCAGAGGCAATTTCTTTTTGATCCGGACTGTGGTGATGAACCAAACAATTTCCGAGTTCGATGGGTAAAGCCCATCTGTCGGCCAGAATACTTCCGATACCAGCATGGGTTACCCCCAATATTTGCTCTTCGGCTTTAATCAGCGGTACGGATTCCTTTTTTGCATACTCACATGTTTCATAATAGTCGTCCGAAGCATACTGATTTAATATGAGCTTACCAATATCATGGATAATACCTGAACAAAAAGCACTCTCAGGATCCATCATCCTAATATTCATAAAGTGTCTTGTAATGGTTTTGGCAGCCATGGCAGTTACAATCGAGTGTTTCCAAAAAGCATCATTGCTAAAAGCATATTTCTCACCTGAAAACATTTTCACAAGTGACGCACTGAGGACTAAGGACCTTATTGTGTTAAAGCCAAGTATAACAACAGCACTTGAAACAGAAGAGATACTTCTTGGGATACCATAAAAAGCACTATTGGCAAGACGTAACATTTTACTTGTTAGAGCAGGATCTTTTTCTATGAGTGAAGCCGCATCTTCAGCAGATGTATCTGGTGAATTTACAATCTTAAGTAACCTAAGTACTATTGCAGGAAGAGATGGTAACTGGTCCAGGTTTTCGATTATCCTGTGATATCGCTCACTGTTTTGTGCAGAACTGATAGAGCTGTTCTGATTCATATTTCCCCTTATTTCACTGGCTCAGCAAGACACCTGCCCTTGCAGCACAGTTCAGTTAATTTTACTTCAATCCAGGAATTATGCTCAGCACTTTTACCCGGTAATTCGACTCTGATATAATTTGATGTCACTCCACGCACCGGTCCCTTAGATTCGACAAGTATTCTATGATGCCTTTCTTTCTGCTTTGAAAGAAAATTTAATCGTGAGTGATTTAATTCTTCCCTAAGAAGCTCACCTCTTTGGCTTTTAAGCTTTTCGGTCACCTGGTTATCAAATTTTTGAGCCTTAGTCCCGGGCCGGGGAGAATATCTAAAAACATGACCGTAGGAAAACTCAAGTTCCCTTATACCGTTTACTGTCTCCATAAACATGTGATCTGTTTCTCCCGGAAATCCAACTATAAAATCTCCCCCAAGGCTTATGTCAGGTCTTTTTTCCCGTAAGCGTTTGATTTTTATCTTCAAATCATTCACCCCTTCAAAAGGACGTCCCATGCCTAAAAGTACATCCTTGCTGAAGCTCTGTACGCTTACATGTATATGATCACATATTTTCCCCTCTTTTGCAACAGTTTCTAACAGCTCATCAGTTAGATCCCTGGGATCCAAAGAGCTAAGCCTGATTCTATAGTCGCCATCAACTTCTGATATTTCCTCTATCAGACCACTAAGTGATGTTCCTGTAGCAGGGTCTCTGTATTGGCCAATGTGTGTACCAGTCAGAACGATTTCTTTATATCCGTAACGAACCGCTTTTTTTAGCACCGCTACAAGATTGTTTAAATCCGAACTCCGGGAAGGTCCACGCAAAGCAGGAACTATGCAATATGAGCAGCAAAAGTTGCAACCTTCCTGTATTTTAAGACTAAATCGTGTTCTCTTTGAGTGCTCTGGTGGCAGAACAACTGTACTAAGAAAAATTGTATCAGAAGCATATATATTCTTACAGTGCAGTCCCACTCTACCGTTCTCTATAATAGGAAGAATACTACCTTTCTCTACATTACCTACCACCCATTTCACATTTTCATAGTCGGTAAGTTCATCTTTTAACTGCTGAGCCAGGCATCCTGTCACCAAAATTTGAGCCCGGGGCGCACTACGCGGTATCGACCGAAGAAATCGTTTTGTTTTGGATTCTGTGCATGAGGTTACAGAGCAGGTGTTTACAATGATTAAATCAGCTGTTTCTATTTGGCTGACCACTGAATACCCTGCAGATGTAAACACATTTTGAAGTGAAGCAACCTCCTCCTGATTAGTTCTGCACCCTACAGAGTGAAAAGCAACAGCACCTTTTTTATTTTCAGCATCCATTTTCATTTCCAACTATTAAGGGCAGCTTCGCGATCTGCATGAAGGGGGATTATGGAATTTAAGTTGAGTGTAGAGAAAGTATCTTTCACATTGGAATTAGCACAGCAAACTTTTAGACCACCACCATTTTCTTTCAAAAGCTTACTTATTTTCAGTACAGAACCAATGCTGAGAGTATCAAAGAAAACTAAACGTTTAAAATCCAAAATGATTTTACAGTGTTTTGCCATGCTCATGAGCATATTCTTTTTGAAAAAATGTGAACCTTCTGGATGATTCATAACGCCGATAAGCTCTAGGATACAAATATCCTCAACCTCTTCTTTAACTATTTTCAATCTCAGGTCTTCACTCTGATCACTTACACTAACTTCTGCAGCAGGCTTAATTCGGCCAAAGTTTTCAATATCGAAAAATGAAGCTATACCGGTATCAGTAAATATTCTTAAGAGACTCTGACGTAATTCACAAAGCACAAGTTTCAACCCCTTAGGCCGTATCTGCTGTGAAACAGTCACCAACCCTCCTATGCCAGTACTGTCTATCATCTCAGTATCAGCAAAATCCAGAACGATCCCGTATGAACACTCATCAACCAGCCCCCGAATTTCATTTAGAACTGATTTCACCTCCATGCCGGTGAACAATCGGGGCATTTTGATTACCCGGTTCACAGATTCGTTTTGTTCACCCATTGTAACCTCCCAATTACCTAAGAAAACGTCGCGTAAGCTCATCAAGAGACATTCTCACTAAAGTTGGTCTTCCGTGAGGACAAGTGTAGGGATTCTTGGCAGAAAAGAGTGAATTCAATAAAGCGTTCATCTCTTCCTGACTCAACTTCTGACCACTTTTAATAGCAGCTCCACAGGCAAAAGCAGCAGCGAACCTTTTAGTTGGCTCACCGAAAGCATCACTGCCACGTCCATCCAGGAGATACCGTATCATCTCCCTAATAGTGTTCTCAACCTGACCATCCTTTAAAAAAGCCGGTATAGCAGAGACAGAGATCGTATTACCGCCAAAATCGGCTATCTCAAAACCAAAACCTGAGAAATACTCCTTTCCCGATTCAATAATCGCCTTCTCTGTAGGCGAAACCTCAAAGAGAACAGGAAACAAAAGTTGCTGCGAAGCAGTTCGTCCTGAGTGCAAATCCTTTAAGGCCTGCTCAAACAGTACCCTCTCATGAGCAGCATGCTGATCAATAAGCAGAATACCATTCTTTATGGGTGCCAGAATAAACATACCATGAATCTGATAGCATGGTATGAGATTCCAGAGCACATCTTTATCATCATTATCCAATTGTACACTGCTTTCTGCTTTATGATCAAGCTCTTTTTCGGAGTATCTCTTTGATGCAGGGAAAGGGAGTATAGTCTGAAATGCAGATTCTTCCTCTTTAGGTTTCTCTCTTTGTGCCCCGGTGTCTTTTCCACCCCCCTCTTCCCCAGCATTTGAATGGAGTGCAGGGTAGGTATCTGAGAGATTTTCAATATCAGTTTTCGCTGACTCTCGGAAATCATCTTTGGATATGAGCATTTTTTCAATCCCACTTTTAACAGCACGGTATATAAATCCAAAAATGCGTCTGTCTTCATCAAATTTTATCTGCTGTTTAGTTGGATGAACATTCACATCAATACATCCCGGATCAATATCAAGAAAGCAGAAAAAGGAAGGACGATTACCATGCCCCAGGAACCGTGAAAATGCTTCCCTTACAGCGAAGGTAACAGAATCGTTATCTATGCGCCTCAAATTAACGTAAAGCGACTGAAATCGTGGCCTTTTCTGAAGTGTTTCCGGGGTGGAAACATAGAGAAGAGCAGACACACCATCGTTCTCTTCACTGCACTCTATTAGATTTTGGGCAAATTTTGTTCCCCCAACAGCGGCAATCCTCTCCCTTGGACTCCCGCATTCCGGAATCTCCATGACTTTTTTACCATCCACAGTCACGGTAAAATGAATACCAGGGAAAGGAATAACCATCTGCTCCAGCATTCTCACAATAGCAAGCTGCTCTGCCCGCTGGGTTTTCATAAACTTTTTTCGGGCAGGCACGTTATAAAAAAGGTCGCGCACCGTTACTTTAGTTCCCCTAAGGTGCTGTTGCGGTTCTATCCCCTTTACTACTCCCCCCTCGCTGCTAATAGCATACCCTAATCCTGAATCATTATCACTGCTAACCACATTCAACCGACTTACGGCCGCCACACTGGCCATTGCCTCACCCCTGAACCCCATAGTCGATATCATAAAGAGATCGTCTGCGGAGTTGATTTTGCTGGTTGCATGCCTTACCACGCATTTTTCCAGGTCAGTAGAGGACATTCCCAGACCATTATCACTTACTCTGATTAAAGAAAACCCTGCACCTTCAACCGTGATTTCAATTTTTGTGGAGGATGCATCAATTGAATTCTCGACCAGCTCCTTAAGCACAGAAGCCGGACGTTCGATAACCTCACCTGCTGCAATTTTTTCAATCACAGAGGATGAGAGCACTTTAATTGTATTTTTTTTTGTTTTCATCATGAAGACCAGCGGGAGGGAACTAATGCTTTGAATGCGGAAGGGGGGACTCGAACCCCCACAGGCTTGCGCCCACTAGAACCTGAATCTAGCGCGTCTACCAATTCCACCACTTCCGCGGTAAATATAAGCAAAGAAAATATTATCTGCAGATTGAAAGAGGAAGTGTTTTTTTAATCCACATATGGGCCATTATGATAAATGGGCTCCCTATGTGGTTTTCCTGTCAGGAATAGAAAACCGGATGAATCAACAGCTTTAAATATATCTCCAGGGGAGAGTTTAAGTGTTATACCCTGCCCAGAACCACACTCTAAGCCTTTGCACAACACTTTACCTCTATAAACGTATATAAAGGAACTAAACTGAGGATGAAAAAGAGGGCTATAACTATAGCCTGCTCTAAGCCTGATATCAAAGTAAGAAACGGTAGTATTCACTTTCAGCGGTGATTTATCCCCAATGACCGTTCTTACGGTGCCACCAGGCACTTCAAAAACAGTAAGATTCCCCTTATCGACCTGCTGATAAGAGGGTTCTATGTGTTTTAGGCGTTTGGGAAGATTAAGCCACAGCTGTATACCATGACACACAGAAACACCCCTCCCGGGCATCTCAGAGTGAAGTATCCCCCTTCCGGCGGTAAATCTCTGTACTCCTTCTTGCCCCACTTCGGTATCATTGCCCAGAGTATCTTTGTGCCTAAATGATCCCTCGAGCATATAGGTTATTGCTTCAAAACCTCTGTGTGGATGTTCAGGAAAACCGGCAAAAGGATCTACAAAAAACTCATCAAAAAGAACAAAGGGATCAAAATCCCTGATTTTGCTTGAAGGAAACAAACGTTTTACCCTTGCCCCTTCTCCTTCAGCAATTATTTCTGCAGAGAGTAGAACAGATGTTTCCATATTATTTCGCTCCCTATTGGGTACGTAACTCTCTTACCGTAAGAAGGTGTGGTGTTCCTGCTGTATTATCGCTTTAAAGATATTGCTGTAATCACGCACAAATGCTTCAAACGTATGAGGCTTTCTTTGAATTATTTTTTCAAAATCTGTTGTAGTTTCACCAAAACGGCCTGAACGCTGCAGCGAGTATAACTCTACAAACCCTTTTGCAAGCCACTGAGCCATACCTGTACTTTCAAGAACATGGAGAGAGGTTTCTTCAGAGATATCGATATAACTTATGTGATAGCCCACAGCTTTTGTAATCGTCATAGCAATGTCTTCAGGAGTAAGTGCCTGGGGGCCCGTTAGCTCAAAACGACAGCCCTGGAATTCTTGTGCCCGTAAGATTACCTCGGCACAAAACCTTGCAACATCGCGCATATCTATATAACTCACAGCAGCATCATCCAAAGGAAGGTAAATAAAACTTCCTGCCGGTTGCACATAACGTACAAAATTTTGCATCATTGCATTTGGACGAATAAACGTATAAGCAATGCCAGATTTTTCTATGTAGATTTCAGACTGCTTATGCCACCTGGTAAATTGTATTCCAGGAAAATCATCAACCCCCATCATTGATATTTTTACTATATGAGATACCCCCCATAACTGTGCTCTATCGATGATTCTACGAGTAAACTCAACCTGTTCCCTTGCAATAGGTGTCAAAAGAAAAAGAGTTTCAACTCCTTCAAGCGCCCTGTCGATAGTAGCGAAATCACCGTATTCAAAAGGAACAGTCTGCACACCGGTCATCTTCACATACTCTTCTTTGGCATGCGTATGCACAGCCACTCTTATTTCTCTGTCAGTATGTGCAAGGTATTGTACCACTCTGCGTCCCAGAGGGCTTGTTGCGCCGGTTATGAATATTCTGCCAGCCATTTCACTCCCTCCTTTTCACAAACCTACTCCTCTTCATGCTCGACCAACTCTCTAAACAAATCCGCATTATCTCTTACAAAATCCACAAATAAGCCTGCTGCGTTTCCTGTAACTCTCTCATAGTCATGAGTAACTTCAGAAGCTAACCCCACCCGCTGAAAAGCATAGTGCTCAATAGTGGCATCAATTAATAGTCCATTAATCGCAGAACCTTCTAAAACATGACGAGCGGTCTCTTCGCTTATATCAGCATATTCAACGTGTGTTCCGATAACCTCAGAAATTAAACTGGTGGTTTGGAACATCGATAACCCCTGAGAACCGGTAAAGGTATAGATATTACCCTTATGAGCCCTGGGAGCAAGAAGAATATCGTATGCTGCGGCAGCGAAATCTTTGGCATCAAAGTAACTTACCGCCCCCTTACCAAGGGGTAGATAAATAAGTCCCCCCGTGGGTTGCATACGGGTGAGAAAATTTTGCATAAACATATTGGGGCGTAGAATCGTAAAATCCAAACCCGATTCTTTAACTATCTGCTCCGCCTCGTGATGCCAAAGCATATACTTTATTAAAGGCACCTTATCGGTACCAAACATAGAGAGTCTGA
Organism: Chitinispirillales bacterium ANBcel5; assembly: GCA_029688955.1. Classification (NCBI taxonomy): domain Bacteria; kingdom Pseudomonadati; phylum Fibrobacterota; class Chitinispirillia; order Chitinispirillales; family Chitinispirillaceae; genus Cellulosispirillum; species Cellulosispirillum alkaliphilum. The sequence goes on from JARUKZ010000006.1 coordinate 19,734, forward strand.
CTATGTGAGAAACGCCACTCAGGCGAGCCCGCTCAAGAAAAATCCTCACATACTCCGCCTGCTCAGGTACAGCCGGCGTGATTAACAGTACAGTTTTTATCCCCTCAAGTGCAGTATCAACCAGTTTTTGATCAGCAAAATCGAAACGGACTGGTTCAATAATCCCAGGATAGAGACGCTCAAGAGCACCTTTTTGCCGATGAATTGCAGCTCTGACCTTTATGCCCATAGCACCAAAGCGCCTGATCACCTCTAAGCCAGCTACCCCGGTAGCACCGGTTATAAGAATTTCTGAGCCCATAAATCGTCCCTTTCTTTCATTAAAAGAGAGCGAGTTAATCTTAAGTCTTTTCTCTATAAATAATTACGCCCTTTGGCGGTACCATATTTTGAAACAAAAAATAACCCGGCTAAACACTGATACCACGGATTAAGCCTCTTTTACCTGCAGTCCTTAACCTATAGAGAAGCCCTGATCGTTTCGGCTCCCGAACCCCTATTTCCCATCTCCTCTATATCGTTTATTTTAGGTATATCTTTTAACTTAATACTCAAATCGTACTCTTTTAAAAAGACATCATCACAGTCCGCAAGAGAATACCTCACATGTTCAGGTATCTGAGGACCTACTAGATAACTCCGAACAGGTTTACCAAAAGCCAGATGTCTTCTGACCCAGTTTTTATATTTTAGAATCTGACCACTTGAAGCATCAGGATAGTTATCAATTTTCACTTCCACTATAACAAAGGCACCTTCCTTATCTACTGCAAGCAGATCAATGGGACCAAATTCTGTCTCATATTCAACACCATCATTGCCAAATATATCGACATAGAGCTGCAGATCTTTTTCTATAAGATCCAGATTCTTGGCTAAATAATGGCGCAGATGTGTGCTATCGATATACCCCCCTGCAACCAATGCGTTGTCTTTCTTTGATTCACAGTTCTCCTTAACTTCCCTGACAGAAAGTACACCATGTTTGTTTTGTGCAATCTCCCATATGCCATGAATCCTGGTGTCATACAGTTCAAGTTTTCCGGGAGAGGGCCTAAATAGAAAGTCGATCGCATCACAACAGCGCCTTGGACGTTGGTTTTCCTTATAATGAATTCTCGATTCATGATTTACTGTGCACACGATTATTTGATTAAGGATAGTGTTAGTATTAGTGCCCGGATAGTGCTTAAGCACCCACTCTTTTACTTCCATATTGGTGGATTTGTTCCCATGCACCTCAATTGCCTCTTTAATCATCTGCCAGACAAATGGCTTGGGTTGCTGCTTTTCCATTTTTTTCCTCCACTGTTACATACTGTACGGGTGTCTATATACGCTAAAATTCAAAGTATCTCACTTACCAAGACTGCAAACTTGAGACCATATGATTCTCTTTTTTCCCATTCCGTTTTGTTACTTTTTGGTGCCCTTTTTGGTGCCCTTTTTGCTTTTTATAGTAAGTTATTAATCTAAAGCAGCAGGAGAGAACAATGGCTAATCACCAAGAGATTCATTTAGAAAAAAAAATTACCATCCACAGCACCACCAAACATCTCTTTAAAATGTGGCGAAATGTGGAAAACTTACCCTATATACTGGATTTTTTGGAAGAGGTTAAAGCGTTGGATGAGAACAGATCAAAATGGAGTCTTCTCACGGTCCATAACGAAAGAATTGTGTTTGAAATCGAAATAACCGAAGAGGCGCAAGGTAAATTTATCACCTGGCACTCTCAAAAAAGCACAGATCTGCTACATGAAGGGACCGTTTCGTTTTCAAGCACAGCAGAGCCAAGAACAACCCAACTTGAGCTATCCTTACACTTCTACTTTCCCCCCATGGAAGAGAGTCGATCAGAGATGCTGGGTGAAAACTTAGAAGCACGGATTGAAGAAGATCTGCAACGATTTAAAGTTGCAATCCAGGCAAATCAGTTCCCTAAAAAAAGAGAGGGAACGAGCAGATATGAAAATCTGCCCGATTCAGTGCGAACAAAAAGAAGGGAGTTTTTATAGCTTATAAACTACCTGCCGGCAATCGATGCATTTGAAACCTGAGGTACCATCTCCAAACGATCGGTTTCAAAACCCAGGGTCTGGGCAGTATTGACCAAGGAATCAAAGGTCTCCTTATCCATTACAGGCTCTCTGCTCAAAATCCACATATATTTTTTGGAATCTCCGCTGACCAGTGCATAAGTATAATTTACTGTGTCAACTTTTATAACATTGTAGTCAACGGTGAAAAATCTAAATACTCTTAGCTGCATAGCACCCATTTGTGAATCATCGGGTATCGTCACTCTACCACTGAGCCTGGTCTTTCTCCGCCTGCGGGTGGCATTATAGCCCTCAGTTACAAGGCTATAACGTCCCCTGCCCTCTGGAGTAAACGTACAGGTAACATCCTCGAAACCACGCTGATGTCTGTTGGGAAGACGAGCGATCTCATACCATTTGCCGGAAAAAGCCTCCATGTCGAGATGTTCAACAGGTTCAATTTCCTCACCATAAGCGCCTATTATAAAAACACCAAGCATCAAAAAGGAAATAACTTTTAAGCGCACACTGCCCCCTACTTCTCATTTGAGTTGTTTGTAATCATGGTAATTTCACCTCCAATTAATTTGTTGTGTTTTCACTACGCAGTGGTCTAAGCAATATTCTTTAGAGAAGCTAAACATACCAGTTTTGTTTGAAACTGTTTTAACTAATCTACTCCTTTTTCAAAAAAACCTTATACTCCCTGTATTTCAGTAATACCAGCCAGAAACAGCCAAACAAAGCTGCCACACCGAGCAAAAGCTAAATTCAGCTCAGATATTCCATAACTCTAATGAATAAATCCCCTATATCACTACCCCCTCACCCGGAAATATAGTTTTACTGTTTTTTAACAAAGCTTCAAAAATACCTTATAACTATTTGTTATTCATAATGTTACGATGCTATTTTTAATTATCACCGTATACCCAACAGTTAACCTTAGGAATAAAGTATGATAAAAATCACAGGACTCTCTATTCTGAGTATTTTTGCGCTTTTTATTGCTTGCAACGGCTCCCCGGTCACTAACCACTATTCAGTAGGCCCCGCTGCAGATTCCATATCAAAAAGCCATAACCGAGTTGCTTTATCAAACACTTCTGTTCCCTCTATTTTTACCGACATTATCGATTCATTCCCCAATTACTATCAAAGAGACCGTGCTTTTGGTGGTTTTGAGTACAGGGGGAGAGTTTATTGCGGTCCGGTATCAGTTTCAAATGCTTTTATGCGGTTGATAAATAATGGTCACTATCAACTTTTTCCAAGAACAAGTGACGTTGAACATGATCAGCATCAGCTTATAACCCTACTGGGTTCCTCTGAGTATTTCAATACCCGAAATCGTGGTACCAGTCCTCACACTTTAACTAAGGGGTTAGAGAAGTTTTTTAAGGATCGGGGAATAGATGAGGCAAAGATCGTTTATCATGGATGGAGAAAAGTGCCACAGCGCTTTTCAGCAACTGGTGTACAAGTCCCACACTTAAATGACTTAAAAGAAGCCCTCTATACTATGGACGGAGTACTACTTAATTTTGGTTGGTACAGATATAACCCCCAAAAAAATGAATACGAAAGAACGGGAGGACACTGGGTTACATTCGTTGGCTATGGCCATAACGGAATAGATGTTGACCCTTATAGCCTAATCTATCGTGATTCTGAAACCCGAAACCGAATAAACGATTACGTAACGGTTGAAAAAATTGATTCAGGTACTATCACCGGTAATTTAAATAACCTTCCACACGATGCCAAAGGGTACTATAAGTTTAGAGCAACCAGATCGAGGGTAGGCATAATCGATGGAGCGGTTGCTTTTAAATTACCTCCTGCTCGAAAACCCATTGCAGGCAACTTTCACTGAGCCAAACACGCGATTACCTATTATCAATCCAACACCTGGCCTGGTGATCAAATATGAAACTTGTGCTGGAAATCATAAGCATTTGATCATCAGTTGCAATTAAATGAATTCCGGGCAGCAATCTTTAAGGGAGTTTTGGCATTCGAAAGAGTGAATGTTTTACATAAACCAGCTCAAAGCAATTATAGAGAATTCTTTCTGTCGGTATTATGTTATCCAGAGGGAAAATGTGTACAGTCTCTTTGTGAAGAGGATTCACAACCTAAACTGAAACGGTATCGCTGTTTCAGGTAAAATTTTCAGTTAATTTTGACATTGCTGTATTAGGATTCAACCTATAAAGCTTCTAATTTTTTTCTGTGCTGATTAGTTAAACGAAAACTTCGCGTTACCGATCTTTAAACTCGTTTTCTAGTTGAAAGTTATTCAGTAGGTCAGGTTGGGTTGAAATTTCAAATCCCTTAGGATATGGTTTAAAAAGCCTGGTACAGTCTTGAGTGGGAATATTAGGGATAGAGTTCCTCCTTGCACCAGCACAAGAAATTATTTCCAGTCACTGCTATTTTATAATCACAGCCAAATCTCTTCCTCTTGCACTATTCGCTTCCAAACCGTACAATAATAATGCACTTAGCTTCCGTGACTAAGAATTATTCCCGTAAATGACTCAAAGGGACACTTTGGAAAGCAGAAAATCCAGTTACACAATACGTTCAGTAGAGATTCCATGAAAAAACTACTTTTACTATTCCAGCTTATTCTTTTAGCAAATACTGAAATGTTCAGTGAAGTTCGGGTCTCAGGCATAATAGATACTGATACCAAATGGCGCGCTGAAAATGGTCCCTATGTCATTGAAGGAGACATAATAGTCTCTCCACAAGCACGTCTTTCAATTTCACCTGGTACAGAAGTGATTATTTCAACAAAAAACAGATCCCCCTCACCAACCCCCTTTGATCGACTTGATTCATCACTTGTTTCAATCAGGGTCTTTGGTGCTTTTAGTTCTGAAGGGAGCAGAGAAGATCCAATAATCTTCACATCTTCTGAACCTGCTTTTGAAACCTATAACTGGCGCGGGATAATTCTTGAAGACGTAGCCCACCATTTTACCGAAATATCCTTTACAGAGATAAATGGTGCCACCACAGCTATTACCGTAAAGAACTCAAGACCACTTATCAGAAATAATATTATTGAAAACAATAATATTGCTATTCACTGTTTACAGGGTGGATCAGCGCGCATACAAAATAATGTTTTTTCGCGGAATTTCACAGCAGCAATAAAAGTAGAACTTTCTAACCCTGTAATTGTAAACAACATTATCGCATTTAATAGAAATGTTGGGATGTGGTGTGATAATATTTCAAAAATCACGTTCGAGCACAATTGTCTCTTTGCAAACAGAGATGTCGATTTCGTTAACTGTGACCCGGAGATGGGCCTACTCTCAAGAGTTAACCAAAACGGAGACAGTACAGATGCTTTTTACAACCTCTATTCAGACCCAATCTTCTCTGGCACAGCTTCTGAGCGAAGAGCGATTGAACTTGATACAGATCTTCCAACAGAGCGGGTAAATATTGTAGATACCACACTAGCCCAAGTGCTTTATGACCAACTCCCAGACTCTGTTCAAATTAAAAACAGACCGGAAAAATTTAGGAGTCGCTACTCTCTCTCAATATACTCACCCTGTCATAACGCGGGGAAACCACACGAATCATTTAACAATACGGATGGCACAACAAACACAATAGGAGTACAAGGGGGGCCTAATTAAAATCTTACCCCGCCACTTACAACTACATAAAAACATCTTACGTTATAAACTACAGCCAGCTTCAATAACACACAAGCTACTAAACTGCAGTGTATGTGGAAGCTTTAGCCTGTGTACCAGAAAATAATTCTTTGTTATGCATTTTGTATACTTTAAAGCCCCCGGAGAGGTTAAATGCATTAAATCCATTTTGTAGTAATATTCTAACAGCCACGTGTCCCCGTAAACCCACTTCACAAAAAACAATAATATTTTTTCCTTGATCCAATTCTTCAATCCGTTCTCTTAACTGATCAAGTTCGATGTTTTTTGCTCCCATTATTGTTCCGCGCCGAACCTCTCTCTGCGTTCGCACGTCTAAAAGCTCATACCCCTTTTCGATCAGTTCCGGTATCTGCTCAGCATAACACACAGGCATAATTCCGGTGATTATATTCTGAGCAATAAATCCAGCTGTATTAACAGGATCCCTTGCGCTACCATAAGGAGGTGCATATGCCAGTTCAAGGTCACATAGATCGTTTACAGTTAGTTTATGCCTTACCGCCATAGCTAACAGATCAATTCTCTTATCAACTCCTTCTGCACCTGCAATCTGTGCCCCCAAAATGGTGCCATTTTGAGGAGAAAAAAGTATCTTTATACTCATACCTTGCGCACCCGGATAATATGAAGCATGGTTTGGAGAGTAGGAGTATGACTTTAGATACTCTATCCCAAGCATTGCAGCTTTTTTTTCATTGATACCTGTGACGGCTATAGTTAATCCAAAAATCTTACATATTGCCGTACCCTGAGTATGGTGGTAAACGGATTCAATTCCGGCAATTCTATCGGCAACGATTCTTCCCTGACGATTTGCTGGTCCGGCAAGTGGAATATGAGTTTTGGTTTTCGAAATTAGATCCGTACTCTCTATTGCATCTCCCACTGCAAAAACATCGGGAACACTGGTTTTTAGTTGTTCATCTACCTTTATAGCTCCACGTTGAGAAAGTTGTACTGAAGAGCCTTTTAAGAAGTCGGTGTCAGGCTTAACCCCTATAGCCAAAATGACCATATCTGCCTGCAGTTCTGTATTATTTTTGAGCTTTACACCATACTTTCCGGAATCACAAGGAAAGAAAGATTGCACAGCACTATGTAAATGTACATCGATACCATGTTGCTCAAGGTGTTCTGTTACACTGGTTGCAATGTCTGAGTCGGCGGGGGCAAAAAGCTGACCGGAAGCTTCGATCAGCGACACCTTAATTCCTCTTTTTGACAAGTTTTCTGCCATTTCCAGGCCAATAAAACCACCCCCTACAACAATAGAATCTCTAAGTTCAGACGAGTCGATGTAGTTTTTTATCCTATCCATATCGTGAAGCGTACGTAATGTAAATACTCTTTTACTATCCATCCCTGCTAAATCAGGCAGTATGGGAGATGCACCCGGAGAGAGAACAAGATAATCATAGCTCTCATAATACTCTCTGTTTCCATGCTTTACCCTGACCCTCTTTTTTTCTGTATCTACTGCAATCACCTCAGAGTCAACTCTCACCTCCACAGCAAAGCGATTGGAAAAACTCTGCGGTGTCTGGAGCACCAGCTCTTTTCTATGTTCGATCACCTGGCCAATATGATAGGGCATACCACAATTAGCAAAGGATATATACTGTCCCTTTTCAAACATAACAATCTGGGCATACTCATCCACTCGTCGCATCCTTGCGGCAAAACTGGCCCCCCCGGCTACTCCCCCAATAACTACTATCTTTTTGTTCTCTTTACCCAAAACCAAACCTCTTCTGTATCTATCGCTTAGGCTGCAAGCGCGTTTAAATACACCTGCTCAGGCTGTACACCCACAAACTCCCGGTCTATTTGTCCGTTTTTAAAAATTAAAACTGTTGGAATACCCGTGATACCATATTGGGTTGAAACAGTAGGATTATCATCGACATTAAGCTTAAAAACCTTCACTTTACCATCCATCTTCTCTCCAATGCGATCTATTATGGGTCCCAGCATTCTGCATGGTCCACACCAGGGAGCCCAGAAATCAACCAACACCGGGAGATCAGAATCCAGCACGTCTTCTTTAAATTTGCTGTCAGTAGTCTCTATAGCCATAAATCCTCCTTAAAAAATGTGCAACATGTGAACCCTAGATGCAATAAGCATGCCACTTTTTTTTCCTCAATTTTCCCTTCATATAAAATAATACTTCCCCCTGAATGTATTTTACCGTGCAACAGTTGCAACGGTTACCACGTTGCACAGAAAGGAATGCATCAGCTATGAAACACACTCTCTCCCAAAACAACCTAAACAACGAAACATTTGAATTGGTTCTGCAAACACTAACAGAAGGTCTCTTCTTAATTGATAAAGATGGCAAGATCATCTATAGTAACAAAGCTTTGCAAAAAATGACCGGCTTGAATGCCCAACAACTCACTGGAAAAAAGTGTTGTTCAATTATGGCAGATAGCTGCACACCACCACCAGATTGCACACTCTATGCCAAAGAAGCGATAACCAACACCGAATGCAGAATCAAACATCAATCAGGGACAATTATACCGGTGTTAAAAAATGCTCGGGTGCTACGATCGCAAGAAGGTGAAATAATCGGTGCTGTAGAGACCCTCAGTGATCTTTCTAAACTAAAAGCCGCAGAGCAGCGCTTAAAAACCATTGAGCAGAGTAGTTATAAAAAGGGGGGCTTACAGCGGCTCATCGGAGAAAGTACTACTATGCAAGAAGTTTATAATCTTATCGAGCTTGCAGCGGCCTCCAACAGTACAATTCTTATAAGTGGTGAGACAGGAACAGGTAAAGAACTTGTCGCAGACGCTATCCATTCTCTAAGCGACCGTTCATCAGGTCCTTTAATAAAAGTAAACTGCTCAGCACTACCGGAAACGCTCCTGGAAAGCGAACTTTTCGGGCACACCAAAGGAGCTTTTACAGGTGCAGTAAAAGACAAAGCAGGAAGGTTTGAACTTGCAAATGGCGGTACATTATTCCTTGATGAAATAGGCGAACTCTCACCACTAATTCAAATTAAGTTGTTACGTTTTCTCCAGGATAAATCGTTTGAGCGTCTTGGTGAAGGTGTGCCTATAAAATCAGATGTACGCATAATTGCTGCTACTAACCGAAACCTAAGAAAAGAGGTGAAAACAGAAAGATTTCGGGAAGATCTTTTCTACAGACTTAAAGTTTTCCCCATCCATTTACCACCCCTTCGTGAAAGAAAAGAGGATCTGGGAATACTTACTGATCACTTTATCTCAAAATTCAGAGCCCAGACAGGAAAGAACATTTTTAATTTAAAACACCAGGCAACAGTCACACTAATGGATTACTGCTGGCCTGGTAATGTGCGTGAATTGGAACATGCTATTGAACATGCGTTCGTCAGCTGCCAGAAGGATATTATCGATACTTCTGATCTACCATTAGAAATAAGAATGTCACATCTTCGCAGAGATATATGTACAGAACCAGAAGCAGTAACTAATGGCTCTGAAAGCCTTCCCCCTCAGAATATCACAGAAGAAACTATTTTAAAAACTCTCGAACAATGTAAGGGTAATAAAAGTGAAGCAGCGAGAAGGCTTGGTGTAGACAGAAGCACAATCTGGCGTAAACTGAGGCGCATGAAGGGAATGACTTAACCTAAAAATTGGTATTATACCCGGTTAAAAGAACTACCCTGAAAGAATCCAATTGAATCCATGTACCTGTAAATAGCAGCAAGTGAGCTGTTTTTTTGAGCGCTCCAGGCCGGAGCGATAAGTCCATACTCTTTCTTTGAATCTGCCAGGAGTCTATGGATATGTTGGTCTTTCCTTAAAAAGGAAAGAAAGTCACAAAGTAGTTTCTGGTATTGATCCAGGCTAAGAGTGGTAATTTTCCCCTCAGAGAACATTACTTCCATCTCAGTTCCTTCAATAATCATCAGCTGATGGATTTTAACCCCGGTCAAAGGAAGAGATGCAAGCATCTGTGCTGTTTCAATGATCATATCAGAGCCTTCTCCAGGTAAACCAAGCATCACATGAGCGACGCTTTCAACACCTATCGAAGCAAGCGTTGTAACAGCACTGACAAAGTCATAAACTGTGTGCCCTCTGTTAATACCTTTAAGCACTGAATCATGTCCACTCTGAAGCCCAAGCTCTACTGAAAGATAGGTTCTCTTTGAAAGTTCCTCAAGATAGGCATATATTTTCTCATCAAAACAATCGGGTCTGGTGCCTATTGCAAGCCCAACTACATTTGACTGTTCCAGAAGAGGTTCGTAAACCGACCGTAACGTCTCAACATCAGAGTAAGTGTTTGAAAAAGGCTGCAGATAAGGTATAATAAGTTGCGATGCCCGAGAGAATCTTTTTACACTTCCCTTAAGCTGCTCACAGGGGGTTTCTGAATTATGGGATACTGGGCTAAAGGAGCGGTTATCACAGAAAGTACATCCTTTAATACTTTTGAACCCGTCCCGGTTAGGGCAGGAAAATCCTCCATTTACCGGGATTTTTAGAATAGGCCGCCCAAAGCGGCCTTTTAAATATCTTCTGTAAGAGAAATACCTATTCACCAGCTCCTCTGCTTCTCATCTCTTCTAAAATATCAAAGGTAGGTGCAGTATCCTCTCTGTCAGCACCTAACCCTTCAAATGATCCCATTACATCAATCTGAGGTGTTGTTTCCATAACCTGCGTTTGCTGTCTCTTCTCTTCTGTTCGTAGCTCTTGTCTCAGATCTCTCATTTGGCGCTGTGAAACAGGTGTTGTCATCTCATCTTCCTTGCCTTCCAGCATATTGATCCTATTCTGGATTACATCTCTGTTTCTTCTGTCAGAGTAAACCATAGCCCTTCTAAGGGCTCTTATAGCCTCTTCTTTTTCATCTTTATCTTCATATATATTAGCTACCTCAAGGTGATAAACCGGCTCTGAGGGCTGCGCCTGTGCGGCCAGCTCAAACTCCGCAAGTGCATTCTGCTGCTTGCCTTCCTCAAGATAGAGCCTCCCAAGTTGATACCTGGCAGTACCGCTTTGGGGGTCGCTTTCAGCTACTTTTCTAAGATACTCTTTTGCCTCGTCTCCCCTTTTTTCGTTCAGTAACGTTTGAGCTAAATTCATCAGTGCTTCTGTATTATTACTTTCCATCGAAATAATCTCTTTGTACTGAGATATTGCTTCATCTATCATCCCGGCTTCAGTGTATAAAGTGGCAAGATTCATTTTTACCTTTACGTTTTGAGGGTCGTGTGAAACAGCCTGATATAATGCATTGGCAGCATCTTCTTTATCACCATTGTTCTGGTATGCTATAGAGAGATTAATCCATGCAAACACTGATCTTGGGCTAAGCTCTGTTGCCCTCTTAAGCTCTCGAATGGCATTTTGATTCTGCCCCATCTGAAGGTAAGTTAGTCCAAGGTGGTGCTGGGCATCAAAATGCCTGGGGTCCCGGTTTACAACCTGACGAAAATGATTAAGTGCACGATTATACCCGCCACTTTGAAGTAATTGAGTTCCCTTGATCATGTTTTCTTCAATGGATTGAGCCCCGGCACTTAAACTCACCACCAACAAAAAACAAAATACAAATGGAAGAAATGATCTGCTCATAACGCCTGCCTCCATTTTTTATGATAAAAAAAATCTTATAACAAAATACCTATACTATAATATAGGTATCAAGATAAATAGTATGAAAGTTCCATTTCTAATTTTCTATTGAATACGTTAGATTTTCTACAATAACAAAACTATCGAAAAACTAAGCGTTTAAGGCTTTTTTCCATACCTTAGGTCTTGTACTGTTTAAAAGACCACCTGCGAAAATGTATATTTATAAGCTTTATTGTCGCCTTGAGGCATTCAATTACTAAACAGATTTGGAATTTAATTAAACGAAAGCACTTCCATGGGTAGCCAAAATAAAAATAGTTATAGTAACCCCCTACTTGAAAGATATGCAAGCCAAAAGATGTCAGCAGTCTTTTCACCTCAGTTTAAATTCAGTACGTGGCGCAAACTATGGGTAGCACTTGCAGAAGGCCAGCAAGAGCTTGGTTTGCCAATAAGCGATGAACAAATTGAGGAGATGAGAGCGTTTGTTGATGATATCGATTTTGAACTCGCAGCTACATACGAAAAAGAAACTCGTCACGATGTAATGGCCCATGTACACACGTTTGGTTCTCAGTGTCCAAAAGCCAAGCCAATTATTCATCTTGGTGCAACCAGTGCATATGTAGGGGATAATACAGATCTTATTCAGCTTAAAAAAGCTACTGAAATCACTCTTTCACGACTCAGTACACTAATCGCTACATTGCGCAACTTTGCCTGGGAAAACAGGTCAGTCGCAACCCTTGGCTTTACCCATTTTCAGCCAGCACAGCTCACCACAGTAGGAAAACGAGCCAGCCTTTGGCTTTATGATCTTTTGATGGACTTTGAAGCACTTGAAACCTTTCACTCCAGTTTACGATTCAGAGGCGTAAAAGGAACTACCGGCACACAAGCCAGTTTTTTGAGTCTCTTTGAAGGCAATCATCAGAAAGTAAAAGATCTGGACAGTAGTGTTTGTTCAAAAATGAACTTTGAAAAAGTACTTCCGGTAACTGGCCAGACGTATACACGTAAAATAGACTCTCAAATCACATCCATACTTTCTGGTTTAGCTCAGTCTCTCCATAAAATAGCAAACGATATTCGTTTGCTTCAGAATTTAAAAGAGATAGAGGAGCCCTTTGAAACCAAACAAATAGGCTCTTCTGCAATGGCTTACAAAAGAAATCCCATGCGGTCCGAAAGGCTTACAGCCCTTTGTCGATTTATAATGTCAAATTCACTTTCACCGGCAATGACTGCAGCGGAGCAGTGGTTCGAAAGAACATTAGATGATTCAGCCAACAAACGGCTCACTATTCCAGAAACGTTTCTGGGTGCAGATGCTGCCCTTATTATTGGTGAAAACGTCTGTAACGGACTTGTTGTCTACCCTAAAGTCATTGAAAAGCATATAAATGCAGAACTGCCATTCATGGCAACCGAAAATATAATCATGGCAGCAGTTAAAAAAGGGGCCGACCGTCAGGAAATTCATGAGCGAATAAGAATACATTCAATGGAAGCTGCCAAAGAAGTAAAACTTAAGGGTAAAGAAAACGATCTTCTTGAAAGAGTTGCTTCAGACCCTAAGTTTTCGATGTCAAAAGAGGATTTATTATCACTTCTCAAAGTCAGTGATTTCATAGGCAGGGCCCCAGAACAGGTTGAAGAGTTTTTAAGGGAATCTGTAGACCCTCTTATAAAAAAGGCAGATAAGTTTGCAAACACCCAAAAAGAAGATCTAAGTGTTTAAAGGAAAAAAACAGTGCTTGCAGATTATCATATTCACACTCCTTACTGTCGTCATGCCTTTGGCAAAATAGTCGATTATATAGAGAAAGCAATCTCCCTTGGCTTTGATGAGATTGGTTTTTCAGACCATCTTGGACGTTATTACCTCAGTCGGTCGCAAAAAAAACGAAACTGGGACTGGGGAATGAACAATCGGGATCTGGCGCTCTATTTTGATGAACTTAGTACTCTAAAAGAGGCCTATTCAGATCGTATAACAATACGCATCGGTCTGGAGGTAGATTACATTAAAGGTGCCGAAGAACTTGCTTCAGAGATACTCTCCCTTTACCCTTTGGATTATACTATTTGCTCAGTACACTGTCTTCCACACTTTGGCCTTAAGCATCTTGCACAATACAAAAAGGTTGATCCACTTTCAATATATTTGGAATATTTTGATGCAGCCCGAGAAGCCTTGAAGTGTGGGTTATTTCAGTCTCTCGCTCACCTTGATTTTATATGGCGATATATACCCTGGCCAGAAGGCAGTGAAGCCCTTATTTTCAAAGAAATACAAAAAACTGTTGAAACTGCATCACAAAATGAATCAACCAAGCTTGAGATCAATTCAAACGGTTACCTATGGTCAAATAAGTCCAAGATAAGAGATTACGATCCCTTTATAGTTATGATCGAGGAGATAGCAAAACGGGATGTAACAATAACCATTGGTTCAGATGCACACGAACCAGTGTGGGTTGGAAAAGCATTTGATTCTATTTTGTCTCTGCTTATAAAAAAAGGGGTAAAAAATTTCTGTTGTTTTGATAAGAAAAGAGCAATTATACACCCCCTTCAGCCTCCAGATAAATCAAATTGATACTTAGGCTAATTTTTTAGGGTTATTGCCCTCTTACAGAACAATCAATTCCTCTTTCTTTAAACATACCGCTCCAATACTTGAGTTTCTCTAAAGAAAGAGGTGTTTTTTTTCTGTAATCTTCATTGAGAAGCTCTGTACTATTTTGAAATGGCTGAAGGAAAACTTTTTTCACCCCTCTTAAAAGTCGTAAGAATTTATATATTTCATCATCACCAATAAAATCAGGTACGACAGGTATCCTAACTTCTGCGTTTTCAGCCATATTCCGTACCACTGCTATTGATTGCTGAAGTCGTTGAGCGGTATCACTATAAGTAGAACCAAGAAAATTATACTTTTCAGGAACCGTCTTTATATCCAGAGCCAAATAATCTGGTTTAACCCGGTAAATCATTTGAGGATTAAGACCGTTAGTGTCAAGTTTAACGCGAACACCAAGTTCACGAACCGCCTCAAAAAGAGCAGGAAGTTCTCTATGAATCGTCGGTTCACCTCCACTTATTACAACACCATCAATAATCCCTTTACGTTTCTTTAAATGTCCCAATACATCATCGAGGGATATAGCCGGGTTTTCATTTTTAACAATAGTTGGATTGTGGCAAAAGGGGCAATGTAAGTTGCAACCAGAAAGAAAAAGGACGGTAGAAACCGTCCCTGGAAAATCAATGAATGAACTTTTAAGCCAGGCTGAAATGTTCATGCTGTTTGACAAACAGACTCCTGTGTTTGCTTTTCCTCATTAGTTTGTACACCTGATTCTATCTCAACTGGATTATCTATGCCAAAGACGATACGCTCTTTATACTCAGATTTCTTTCCTGGATTCCAGTTCTGAACCGGCCTGTAATACCCAACTATTCTGGCATAAACTTCCGCTTCCTCAGAACAAGTGGGACAAGAGAAGTGTTGACCTCTCAGATAACCATGGTTTCGACATACAGAAAAAACCGGAGATAGAGTAAAGTATGGTATTTGATAATTGTATGCTATCTTTTTCACCATTTCTTTGCACACCTCAATATCATCGATTGACTCTCCAATATGTGCATGAAACACCGTCCCTCCGGTGTACTGTTTTTGAATCTGACTTTGCATATCCAAAGCATCAAAAACATCATCTGTTGAATCAACCGGAAGCTGTGTTGAGTTAGTGTAATAGGGAATATCCCCACCAGAAATAATCATTCTCGAGAACCTGTCTTTATCGATTTTGGCTAATCGAAATGATGTTCCTTCGCCAGGGGTAGCTTCAAGGTTATACAGATGTCCGGTTTCTTCCTGGTAGGTAATGAGCCTATTACGCATATGTTGGAGTACTTCCATCGCAAACTCTCTTGCCTCAACCTCTTTTAGATCTTTGCCCATGAAATTGAGTGTTGACTCATTCATCCCTATAAGACCAATAGTTGAGAAGTGGTTGTTCCAGTGGCGCAGATATCTTTGAGTATATGGAAAGAGCCCCTGATCCATCAGCTTTGTGATCACCTTGCGTTTAATCTCAAGTGAATCTCTTGCCACATCCATGTAATGGTCAAGCTGTCTGAAGTAATCTTCTTTGGTATTTGAGAAGTAGCCAATTCGTGGTAAGTTTATAGTAACTACACCTATTGAGCCAGTGAATTCATCTGCACCAAAAAGACCACCACCCCTGTTACGCAACTCTCTTTTATCTAATTGAAGCCTACAGCACATTGAGCGTACATCACCCGGGTTCAAATTCGAGTTGATGAAGTTTTGAAAATATGGAGTACCATACTTCCCGGTCATCTTGAATAAAAGCTCAGCATTTTCGCTGTCCCAATTGAATGACTCGGTAATGTTATAAGTAGGAATAGGATAGGAAAAGCCTCTTCCTTCAGCATCTCCCTCTATAAGCACCTCGAGAAATGCCTTGTTTATCACATCCATTTCAGGCTGGAAGTCTCCATAAGTAGCATCCATTGGTTTTCCACCAACGATTGCCGGCTGATCTTTGAGATCATCGGGAACAACCCAATCAAGTGTTATATTGGTAAAAGGTGCCTGAGAACCCCAGCGGGAAGGGGTATTAACGCCAAAAATAAAGGATTGTATTTGTTGCTTAACATCCTTGTAGCTTAGTTTATCAGCCCTGATAAATGGGGCAAGGTAGGTATCGAATGATGAAAAAGCTTGAGCTCCAGCCCATTCGTTTTGCAAAATGCCAAGAAAATTCACCATCTGCTGTATCAGTGTAGAAAGATGCTTAGGAGGATGGGAAGATATTTTACCTTTAACACCCCCAAGACCTTCTGAAATAAGTTGCCTTAAGGACCAGCCCGCACAGTAACCGGAAAACATAGAGAGGTCATGAAGGTGAATATCACCGTTTCTGTGAGCATTGGATATGTCATTTCCATAAATATTCTCAAGCCAGTAGTTAGCGGTTATGGCTCCACTGTTGTGGAGAATGAGCCCTCCCAGAGAATAGTTTACATTGGAGTTTTCATTCACTCTCCAGTCCTGTTGTTTCAAATAGCCATTCATGGTGTTTGCTATATCAAGCAACAGATCGTTGGTACTTCGGATACGGCGATGTTGTTCTCTATAAATAATGAAAGCTTTAGCTACTTTTGCATGTCCCTGCTCTATAAGTACCTTCTCGACGATATCCTGAATTTCTTCGACTGCGGGTATCGAATTTGAATGAAATCGTTTAGCAATTACCTCTTCAACATGCTTAGCCAACATCAGTGAAACTCCAAAGTCTCTTCCTCCCACAGCAGATGCGGCCTTAAATATTGCATTAGCTATCTTAAAATTATCATATGGAACCAGCTTCCCGTCACGTTTCCGGATCGTAGAAATCATAAACTCAAGAACCCCCGCATGTAATCAAAGATTTAAGTGTTAAACCACAATGGGTGCTACCTTCTGGGCTCTAACATACAATATATACACAGAGGAGTCAATCATTTCTTTCGATTTCAAAGAAATGATCAATAGAAGCATTTAAAAATGGGTTTAAAACAAAAAAAAACCATGCTCTGTTTCCAGAACATGGTTGTTATTTTAGAATCGGAGGCGTGTTTACAAATCAGCATTTATAATGTGTGGGGTAACAAAAATAACCAGATCATTGTTCTCCACAGTCTTTGTCGATCGTTTAAATAATGCCCCAAGAATTGGTATGTTCTTTAAGACTGGTATACCAGCTTCAGTGTTTCTGCTTTCATTTGAAGTAAGTCCGGCAATGACAACTGTCTCACCGTTTCGTACCATCACATTGGTATTTGCGCTCTGCTCATTTATCACCGGATTTCCATCTGCAAGCAGATAATAAGATTCTTTTCTTGGCTGTAGGGACATCATTATTTTTCCATCACCGGCAACATGTGGGGTAACAGTTAGTGCAGTACCGGCATTAACCATCTGTATTACAGTGTTCCCAGCCTCATCACGCATTTTAAGCGGTATTTGCTGTCCCATAAAGATTCTTGCTTCTTTATTATTCATAGTAGTTATCTGAGGCTGTGCTACAATTTCCCCCTGATTATCCTCAAAGAGATATTCCAGGGTAGCCCCAAATCGCTCAGGCGTAAGAACACCATAGGTAACACGATTCACAGCCTGATCAGGAATAACATTTTCGGGGCTAAGATGTGATGCAGTAACATTGAACTCAGGATCAGTGATATTCCAGTGTATCCCCATTCTTTGTACTACCCCTGAGCTAACTTCTACAATTTTACATGAGATAGAAACCTGTGTTGCCGGAATATCCATTTCACTCACCATTTCTCTGATATCCAGCAGATTCTTTTCTGTATCAAACAGCACTAATGCATTGTTGTGTTCAGAGACTGTCGCCCGTCCTCTCGGTGAAAGGAACGTTTCTACAGGACCTAGCATTTCCTGAGCAGTAGTGAACTGCAGTCTAATAATTTCTCGTTTAAGTGGACCAGCAGATTGAGTCATCTCAACGGCTTCAGCACTGCCGATTCGCCTTTGGTTATACTCACCGGCACTCAAAATATAGATATAGTTTTCTTCGGTAATTGCAGCAAGATTATTCATCCTGCATACAATCCACATTATTTCAAGCCAGGTCTTGTTTGAAACAGCAAGCGATACCGTACCTTCAACGTCTTTGCCTACAACGATATCAACACCACTGTAGGAACTTAGCTGACGGAAAACAGACCTTACTTCCGCTTCATGGACTTCGAAGAAGTCAATAACCTCCTGGTTGCCAGTAGGGCCAGTGTAATTAGCCTCCGAAACTCTTGCAGCGTTGGACTCAACTTCTGCAAATGAAATACCAACGCCTAAAGTCAACAGCATGGTAGTAACAATAGTTAAAGCCTGCACTTTTATCATCTCCGCCTCACATTTCTTGCATCAGGTTTTTCGGTGAGGTTCAACGTGTAAGAACGTGAAACATCAAAATCCCTAATTAAAAATACGACTCTATCTCTGTAAATTCTAAGAACATGTCCATTATCTACCCGATCTTCTTCTCTAAGGGCATAAGCTCTGTTATCATCTCTGAAATTTTCAAACAAAGCGATACGCTCTTCAGAATCTTCAAGAATCCCCACAAGGCGCAATGACTCAACCCTTGGTCTTCCGGGAATCGCAGAAGTATCCTGGTATAGGGAAACAAATGGATCGCGCCCAAATACCCTATATCGGACAACTCTACCATCAGGTTTTTCTCTTGTTACCTCTTTAATCTCCTCTTGTTGCGATGGTGGTGCGATTTCAAATTCAGGAGTTGGAGATTCAACTGCTGCCCGACTGCTCTCAGTAGTTGCTTTCTTGGATGCAGCAGATTGTTTGGCCTTTTCTGTTGTTTTTTCACCTACAGAAAAAACCTTATCTTCAGGAATAGACTTACTTGCATCCTCCACTGCCCTCTTTTCCATCTGCTCAATATCTATTTCAGAGGAGGAGTGTTCAGATATAATAGTAAGCGATGCATCCCACCTGAATTCATCATGTGCATCACGCGTTAAAAGCACAAGCATTTCGTTTTCCCGGTGTCTAATTTCGATGGGCCCTGCTACAGAAGAGGACAGGTTGAGGGCCAGGTCAATTTGAGATGTTTCTTTATTCTCTTTAATCAAAAGTTCTGATACGGGAATAGAAGATTGAAATCTTTTGAACTCATTATGATCTAAGCCGTACCGTGCCCCTCTGAAGGAGATATTCAGATCACTTACCGACTCTCTATCCTGATTATCCACATTTCCCCTTATCGGAGTGTTAGCTTTAACCATTAGTACTAAGCCTCTCTCACTTCCGATAATGCTTATATCCTCAATTGTTGGTGTGTTTGCAATGACCTTTGCTATAAAGCAAAGTACGGTAATTGCAACCAACTGTTTAGTTCTGTGTAACCTTTTACCCTGTTTCATTTTGTCATTTACTTTTCCGTTTTAAGGTTTTGATGAAAAGGTGGTCATTTCAAAAGTGGCTACGATTGATGGTACAAATATATCCGATACATCAGTGCTGTAACGAGCATCATCATAGCCGGGATTGGCCGAAATAATAACCGAACTGAGATTTATTATTAAGGGAAAATTAGCTAAAAAAGCAAAGAATTCTCCCAAATTGTGATACATTCCGGCAACAGCAACATTATATCTGTTTTCAACGTAATGTTCCTGCTCTACATCTGGAAGCGGATTGAATTTTGTGGTAATAATTTGGCTCGCACGAGCAACGGTTGATATTTCCTGTATTAAACCAGGCACTTCCTTTTGATCCGGAAACATTGATCTTAAAGAATCAAGCTGCAGTTCAGCTTCACGTTTTTCTTGTCTAAGCACATTTAACTGAGGCCGTAGAGCAAGAATGGTTCTTAATTCATTTTCCTTTTCATTTTTTTCTCTTGTAGCAACTTCCAGTTGCAGTTTTGCTTCCCGGTAAAACTGCTCATACCACATATACCCTATAGACAATCCTACCAAAATTATAAGAAGTGGATTGCGTATTTTGGGATTCTTCAAATCAAATTTTTTCTTTTTCATCTGCTTGATACCTTTACTGCATCTTCAGAAATTATTTCCATTCCAGCATCAGGATTAATTGAACATACCATTCCAAAACGATATTCACGGCTCCTATCATCAATTTGCTCAATATTTGATAATTCAACATGAGTTATGTATTCGCTCTCTTTTAATCGTGTCATAAATGTAGCAACTTCTGGAAAAGAAAAGGTTCTCCCTTCAATTCTAAGCTTTGAATCTTGTTCTTCCCTTAATGAAGTCAAATACGAATGAGTGGGGAGACGTCTTGCAAATAACTCCATAAGCCTCACCCATTTTTCCCTGTTAACATTAATTCTCTCAAGGGCTCTGACTTTCTCATCAATTATTTGCTTATCGCGTCTAAGTTCATTTATCTCTGTCTGAATGTGCCTGTTTTGCTGAATGTTATTATCTAACATAGCAATTTCGTTTTCAATCTGATTTATACTGTTTCTTGTCCAGAAACTAAAAAGTGTTATCCCTAACGCAAAAAGTAAGAGTCCAAGAATTGGGTATACTGTTTCACGAGGTAATCGCAACCTTCTTGAATGTATGCGATACTCGGCTGGGAGCAGATTTATTTCTATGCGTTCAATCATTACTCTGCCACCTTCCGTAATGCCAACCCCACAGCAACAGTTAAAAGAGCGGAAATATTTTGTGGCTCCACACTGCCAAACAGTTCGGGGTTATATTCTAAATAAGATAAAGGATTAGCAACCTGTACGGTTGTTTGGTGTCGTTTTTCGAGAAATGAAATGAGACTGGGAATATAGGCGCCTCCACCGGAGAGAACGATTTTGTCTATAGTATCGCTTTTTTCAGAGCTTTTATAATAGGAGAATGCCAAATCAATCCCAGATGAAAGCTCCTCTGCAGCATACTCTACACTCTGTCTCAATACATTCATATCCAAATTGGTGGTTGTTCTTCCCTTTATAGCCAATAAAGCCTCTTCACTGCTTAACCCAAGATTTCGCTGAAGGGTACGGTTAAAAAACTCCCCAGCAGTGGATATGTCACGTGTTGAATGGTAAATTCCATCTTTAATAAAGGTAACGTTGGTTAAATCATGCCCGATATTGAGAAGCGCAACAGTTCCGGTATCCGGGAGCCCTGCACATTCAAGAGCATAACAGTTTGTGATTGCAAATGCATCAACGTCAACAATGACAGGCTTGAGCCCTGCGTCATAGAGCAAATCAATATAATTTTGCATTACCTGGTTTTTCGCAGCAACCAGAAGCACTTCAATTTCATTTGTATCGGGATAACGGTGTAAAATCTTGTAATCAAGAGTAATATCATCTACATCAAAAGGACTTCTCTGTCCAGCTTCCCACAGAATAAGTTCTTCTGCATTTTCGTTTTCATCAATTTTAAACAAAAATTTATCAGAAATTATCCCATGTCCAGACATTGATATTACCACTTCAATTATTGAAGGATCGCACTGATTAATCAATGTTGTTATAGCGTCTATCAGCGCATCCCGTTTCTTTATCTCGCTTCCCTCAATAGTACCTGGTGGAAGCTCCTTGATTCCTGTGGCCTCTAAGAAGTGGCCATCCTTGGTATGACGAAGCTTTACCAGCTTTAGAGAATGATTGCCGATATCTAAACCGACCGAAGTTTGCTGACCCTGAATTTTTCCCAGGAGATTCATTTATCCTGCTCTGTTTCTGTTTTTAAAGTTACAGTTAAGTTCTTAATATACTTATTAGCACATAAATACAGTCAATACTAAATATCTGTTCTTTAACGATTAATTTCAACCTATTTTTAATGAATTTTCACCGGAACCCATGAAGAATCACCGTTCTCCACCAATAAACCAAGCACCCAGCGCTTAACCGATTGAGATGTTCCGACCCCACCTATAGATTCTATTTTCACCAATAACGAATCTTCTTTTACTACCTGATCCAAATTCACCTCATACCACCCTTTTGCGCTTTCAGAATACCTACTTTTTTTAAATCCTTCTCTCCAGGAGGGATTTGTACCAAGCTGCTGTAACGCTTTCTGAAGACCATATTCGCTGATTATTACAGCTCGCCGATAATTTTGCTCCTGATGCACGGTTACTGTATCAATTACAAAACTTATGCTTCCCCATACAAATCCAAGTGTCAAAAAGAGTAAAAAGACCCTAAACCAGATACCTCCGCTGCAGGCAACTATATTAACCAGTTTTTTCTTTTTTGACTTTATTTCTGACAATATCTTTACCTTTTTCTTGTTCTGGCCTTTACTAATCAATTTATTACAGCCACACTCTTATTATTAAATTAAAAAAAGAAAATATCAACACCAAACAATTAAAAAAAAAGTTAAACATAGCTAACGCATCTGATTAATCTGACGTAGCTTTTCGAAAACAAAGCGTACTATTTTGTCCCTTCCAGCCGAATCAATTGAAATAAACTGCAGATGGTGTTTGTATTTGGTGCAATCGTTAGTTTCAATAAGTGACACTCGTAAAAGCTTTGCTTTTACACCACTGAGGGTACCATTTGAAAGCATGATATTGAGCAAAAATATATCTCCGGGAACAAAAGACTTGCCGTAAACAATGCTAAGTCCACCCCCACCTATATCTGTAACCCTACCCTGGAGCCATATACCAGCTAAGTCACTGTGTTCGGGTGAAACCGTGGTAATCAGCCTGAAACGAACAGAAAAACTCACTTCGAGGCGCATAAATTGCCTTAGCTGATTGCGTTTGATATCAAAGCTGTGAAAAAACTCGATGCAACCGGGGGTAGATCTCCTTACCTGTGCACAAATATTGTATATACCATCATTATGTCGGGTAAAACACAGATTTAGCATTGAACCCGTTCCCACATCCACTACATCCTCCTGCTCAACCCGGTAACTGAGATAAAAAGATAACTCCTCATTTCTTACTACAAGAGCATTGTTAAGAAGCTCACCTCCATTATGAGTATGCACCGATAAGCGCTGCCCTATACTCATATTTCTGGTCGAAACAAGAGGATGTTCAAATGGAAGAAAATTGTGCCCCAGCTTTTTTCTTATCACTCCCAGTTGCTCATTCATTACTTCAAGATGCTTTTCAGAATCATTTTGGCTAATAAGTTTCTCTACATAATTATGAATACAGCGTTCAAAAAAGCTGCTGGATTGAATCAGCAGATTTGGATTTTCCTCACCTGACATTTCAACCAGAATCTTTTCCTCTCTATCAACCAAACCTGCCTTTTGAATGTATTGGCTAAAAGCATCTCTGGATGCCTCAACGCTAATCTTCTTTGCCTTTTTCTGGGTACGAATGTGTAACACCAGTAGCATAACAAATCCTGAAGTAACAACTGAAACAATACCCATGATAACACCTGGAGTAGCCCTGTTCCAGCCAATTTGGGATATCAAATCCTGCGAAAAGGAGGGGGAAACAAGTACCTTACAGGTTAAAATTGCAAGGTAAATGATATTTTTTATTTCCTTATTCATTTATATAACCTCATTATTTGTATGTATAATAATGTTTCCGGTAATTCAAGGTTTCTTTGAATTGTACTTAAATATATAATTGAACGTAGCTGTAAGGTGGAGTTTGCTGGTCTTTTAGAATGCTAAATTTGAAAAGCAAAAATAGATGATGAAAAAAATACAAGTTGAGCATATTGAAAACGGACAATGTCTGGCCCGGGAGGTTTGTGCTGCATCAGGAAATACCCTTCTCACCAAAGGGCAGACTCTGACACCATGGATGGCCAGAAGGTTAAAAAACTGGGGTATTAGCTATGTTTACATCGAAGGGGAGCAGGAAAGCAAAACTGAGCATAACCCTCACTCTCTTTCTGCACCCAATGAGATAAAAGCTGAGCTCTTGGATATTTTTAATGGCACTTTGAACAACCCAATTATGAAAACAATCTTTGCTGCTGCATACCAATACCGGCAGGGTAAGAAAAACAATGAATACTAGTAAAAATACAGATAAATTAAGCCAAAACCTTCAGAGTACAGACACCATCCCAACAATTCCGGAGGTTATCTGCTCACTTACCGCTTTGCTTGAAAACCCCAGAACTTCAGCTGAAGAAATTGGCAGAGCAATAAAAAGCGATCAGGCTCTGGCCTCTAAAGTACTTAAACTGGTTAATTCTGCCTTCTACGGATTCCCGGGACGGATTGGTTCCATTACACACGCTGTTGTAATCCTTGGCTTTTCAACTGTAAAAAATGTCATCCTTACCGCTTCCATACTCCAAAATTTCAGAACAATCACCAATTCTTCACAGGAATTTGATGCAGAGCAGTTCTGGCTCCACTCTGTTGCCTGTGGAGTAGCAGCGAAATGTATTGCTCGACATCAGGGGCACAGTAACTGTGATGATTTCTTTACTGCTGGCTTAATTCATGACATAGGTAAAATTATTTTCTTTCACTATATGCAGGAAGAATTCTGGGAGACCATAAAGTATGCACGTCAAAAAGATGCACTATTTTTTGATTGTGAAAAGCAACTTTTCTCAATTACACACCAGGAAATAGGAGGTGAATTAGCCAGAAGATGGAATCTTCCCTTGCACTTAAAAGATGCTATTTCGTACCACCACACCCCATCAGTAACACGACATGGTTATGATATTACCGCAGTTGTTCACCTGGCAGATATTTTTGTCAGAGCTTTAAGTCTTGGTAATGGTGGTGATACCAAAATACCGGTAATTAATGAAGATGTATGGCGCTATCTTGGTTTTGAACGTATTTCTCTGATCACCTTATTTGAAAACATCGAGAAAGAGGTTATAAAAGCTAATGTATTTCTTCAGCTTTCATGATCATCTTCAACGGGCTCTATTTCAATAACGTTTTCTATTTCTTGCTTTATAATTTTCGCTCTCAACTCCCTTCTTTGTTTTTCATGTTCTCTGAATGATTCCGGGAGTTTAAAAGTTTTAATCAAGAGCATAAAAACAATAATAATCAATAGCGCACTGATTAGAGAAAGGATTGGGGTTAGATCAGGCATTTATACTACTCCTTTTAACGATATGTCCCAAATTTTGCTATAAATACCATAGTGAGTCAACAATTTTAATATCTTATTACACCTCCCCTTTTTTAATTTAAGTTAAACAAAGTATTGACTTGGTTACTTGTTTTAAATATATTTGATAGACTTATCTATAAGCAAAAAAGCTAATTTAATGGGGATTTTACATGAAAACCATAGTTGTAGACACCAAGTCGATCAAACGCGACTGGTATCTGGTTGATGCAACCGATATGGCACTTGGAAGATTGGCATCAAATGCCGCCGGTGTTTTGATCGGAAAGGGAAAGGTCGCCTACTCACCTAATCAGGACCATGGAGATAATCTTATAATTGTTAATGCCGACAAGGTTAAACTTACCGGCACAAAGTCGGAAAGCAAAGAGTATTTCCGTCATTCAAGATACCCTGGAGGCGGTAAATTTCGCTCCTTTAAAGAGCAGATGGAATTGGATTCCAGTCAGGTTATCATTCATGCTATTAAAGGAATGGTTTCAAAGAACGCATTGGGTAGATCAATCATGAAGAAACTTCATGTTTATCCAACTGAAAGCCATCCACATGTCGCACAACAGCCAAAGAAGCTGGAGCTTTAACCGCTTGGGAAACTAAAAGGAGTTTTGAACTTGGAAAACAGATTTTCTGCTGTCGGAAAACGTAAAAATGCTATCGCATCTGTAATCATTCGTCCTGGAAAAGGCGAAATGAAAGTAAATGGAATGCCTATTAAAGAGTACCTCAAAAGTGATGTCCTGGTAATGGATGTTGAGCAGCCACTTGCAATGCTTCAGGCAGCCGATTCCTACGATATTATTGCCAGAGTTAAGGGCGGTGGTCTTAGCGGCCAATCAGGAGCATTGCGCCTTGGTATCTCAAGAGCACTTGCGCTTGTAAGTGAGGATAACCGTAAACAATTACGCAAAAGTGGCTTCCTGACCCGTGACTCACGCGTAGTTGAAAGAAAAAAATACGGTTTGGCTGGCGCCCGCAGAAGATTTCAGTTCTCGAAACGTTAATTTTTTTTACATACTACACACATTGATTAGCAAAAGACAGGGTGCCGTCCTTATCAGTGGACGGTTCTCTTTTGCATTGAAATCAATGGAGGTATAACCCGTACAAAACAAGGAGCTTTATAGTGGAAAATATCACTCTTCAAGACTTTCTCGATGCAGGAACGCATTTTGGTCATCAGACAAAACGCTGGAACCCAAAAATGAAGCGTTTCATTCTGTGCCCCAAAAATGGTATCTATATTATTGATCTGAATAAAACTCAAACTGCCCTTGATAAATTCATACAAAAAGTGAAAGCAGAAGTTAAAAAGGGTGGTAATGTTCTTTTTGTTGGGACCAAAAAGCAGTTAAAGGATTGTATCAGAGAGGAAGCCACCAGGTGCAATATGCCTTATGTGACCGAGAGATGGTTGGGTGGAATGCTTACCAATTTTCAAACTATACGCCAGAGTATCGCTAAACTTGATAAAATTGAAAGCATGGAGCAGGATGGTACAATGGAAGCCCTTCCTAAAAAGGAACGAGTTCTTCTATACAAAAGAAAAGAAAAACTGATCTCTATTCTCAGTGGTATCAGGCATGTGAGACGTCTTCCATCCATAATTTTTGTTGTTGACACAATCAAAGAACATATTGCAATAGCAGAAGGTAAACGCCTTCAGATACCTATCGGGGCAATTGTAGATACAAACTGTGATCCCGACATTGTAGACTTTCCGATTCCGGGTAATGATGATGCTATTAAATCAGTACAGCTTATTACAAGGGCAATTAGTGATGCGATCCTTGAAGAATCAAAAGAAGGTGTTACTGCTGAGACTATGAAAGAG
Source organism: Chitinispirillales bacterium ANBcel5 (assembly GCA_029688955.1). Classification (NCBI taxonomy): domain Bacteria; kingdom Pseudomonadati; phylum Fibrobacterota; class Chitinispirillia; order Chitinispirillales; family Chitinispirillaceae; genus Cellulosispirillum; species Cellulosispirillum alkaliphilum. Next base: position 46,565 of record JARUKZ010000006.1, read on the forward strand.
AGTGAAAAACCTTCTGAGTCCAAAGAAGAGAAAACAAAAGCAGAACAGGATAAAGAAGGTGCACAGGAAGACGAAAGTAAAACAAAGCGTCGTCGTGTAGTACACAAGAAATTTTCCAAAACAGAAGATTCAGAGTAAAAATGGTCCAGAAATATTCTGGACCATTTTTTCTGGTAAAAGAAACCTGCCCTTATTCGAAAACTATTTCTGGTTAAAGGAGTAAATATATGGCGATCACAGCTTCACAGGTTAAAGAACTTAGAGATAAAACAGGTCTTGGTATGATGGTCTGCAAACAGGCTCTCATTGATTCAGAAGGTAATATGGAGCTTGCTATTGAGAATTTGCGCAAGCAGGGACAAGCTACTGCAGCCAAACGTGCTGGTAAGGCTGCTAAAGAAGGTAAGGTTTCTATAATTTCCGATGACAGTACCTCTATTCTCTACGAAATGAATTCTGAAACAGACTTTGTTGCCCGCAATGAGGATTTTATTGATTTTATTGCTAAGCTTGGTAAAGTTTTAATCACCAAAAAGCCAGCTGATCTAAAAGAAGCACTTCAAATTTCTTCGCCGGAGCTTGGCAACACAACCATAGAAAACAGAGTTACCGAACTAATCGGTAAAATCGGAGAGAATATCTCATTTCGCCGCTATTTAAAAATGGATTGTGACCCTTCAAGCGAAAAAATCTTCTCTTATATTCATGGGGATGGTAAGATTGGTGTTCTTGTAAAACTTAGCCTGGAAAAAAGCGACAATCTTAGCTCTGAAACTCTCGAAAGATTAGGTAAAGATCTTGCGATGCAAGTAGCTGCTGCTAAACCAATGGCTGTAGATCGTGACAGAATTTCTGATGAAGTTATCGCAAAAGAAAAAGAGATCTATTTCACACAGGCACAGCAATCAGGAAAACCAGAAAAAATTTGGGACAAAATAGTTGAAGGTAAGCTTGGTAAGTTTTTCCAGGAAGTAACACTTATGGAACAGGGCTTCATTAAAAATCCCGAACTGAATGTTATCAAAAGAGTTGCTGAAACCGAAAAAGAGATCGGTTCATCTATTAAAGTACTCTCCTTTGCTCGCTTTGAATTGGGCGCAGAGGGATAACTGTGGCCTTTGAATATAAAAAAATTCTCCTGAAGCTCTCCGGTGAGGCTCTCGCCGGAAGCAAGGGTTTTGGGATTAACCCTGATATTGCCTCGCAAATTGCACAAGAAATTGCGCAAGTCCACAAAGCAGGTGTACAAATTGGTATTGTAATAGGTGGGGGTAATTTCATCCGTGGTGCTTCTGCCGAAAATGTTTCAAGGGTAGCTGGGGATGCTATGGGGATGCTTGCCACTGTAATAAATTCCATAGCCTTTGCTCAGTACCTTCAAAATTGTGGGGTTGATTCAAGAGTACTTACTGCAGTACGGATCGATAAGGCAGGTGAGTATTATACTCAACCAGCAGCGCTTGAACATCTAAATAAAAACAGAATCGTATTACTTGCAGGTGGAACCGGCAATCCTTTTTTTACCACTGATACGGCAGCAGCTCTACGTTGCGCAGAAATAGGTGGAGAAGTTATTTTAAAAGCAACAAAAGTTGACGGGGTATATGATAGTGATCCTATGAAAAATCCTGAGGCTAAACGTTACGATCAAATAACTCATACAGAAGCACTTTCCAGAAATTTAAAAGTCATGGATTCCACCGCTTTCTCTTTCTGTATGGAGCAAAAATTACCGATAATTGTGTTTAAACTGCTTCAAAAAGGTAACCTACGTAAGGTCCTTGAAGGAGAAGCGATTGGTTCAATCGTAAAAACAGGAGGGTAAGTGTGGCAGATATAGAAACAATAAGCAAAGAAACCAACCAGCGTATGGAAAAATCGCTGGAAAGTCTAAAACGAGATTTCAGTCGAATTAGAACCGGACGTGCTACCCCAGCACTGCTTGATGGTGTTATGGTTGATTACTACGGATCACCAGCCCCGATTAACCAGGTTGCAAACATCTCTGTACCTGATGCCAGGATGATTTTTGTCCAGCCGTGGGAAAAAAGCATGCTTCAGGCAATTGAAAAAGCCATTCAAACGTCTGATTTGGGGCTAAACCCGCAAAATGATGGAAACAAAATAAGTTTACCTATCCCTCCCCTCTCCGAAGAACGTCGTAAAGACCTTTACAAGAACTGCAAAAAAATCGCTGAAGAATGTAAAGTTGCCGTTAGAAATGTACGTCGTGATGGAAATGAGAAATTAAAAAAATCGGAGAAAAATAAAGAAATCACTCAGGATGAGGAGAAAAAAGGTTTGGAGGAGATCCAAAAACTCACTGATAAATATATCAAAAACATCGATGATCTTCTCGCTAACAAAGAAAAAGAGATTATGGAGATTTAATTTCCTGAAATTAGCATCTCAAGGCATTACTATTGATTATGTAATGCCTCCTCTCTTTTATATTTCATTTTACTTTCCTTATAAATTTTTTTTTAACACAACTCGTATTTTTCTTTTTCAAGGCACTCCTTTATTTTTAATTAAATTATTACTTATTAAATCATGTATATTACTGTGATTATACATTTCATTGTTTTACTATATTATATGCGAATAAGTATGCCATAAAAACTTTGGGCTAACAAATTTTATGAGAACTCCAAAACACATTGGCATTATTATGGACGGTAACGGTCGCTGGGCAAAACGACGTGGGCTTCCTCGAACAGCAGGACACCGTGCAGGAACTAATGCAACCCGTGAGATAGTGAGGGCATGTGGTGAACTTAATATATCTTATCTCACCACCTATGTCTTTTCTGCAGAAAACTGGGGCAGACCTTCTCTGGAAGTAAGCATGCTTATGGATTTGTTGGTCGAAATGACCCGCAGAGAACTTGAAAACTTAAATAAAAACAATGTCCGGCTGAATGCTATTGGTGACATGTCAAAACTTCCTCCCAAAACACGCAAGGAATTATTAAATGGTATTGAAAACACAAAAAACAATACCGGCTTAAATCTTATTCTGGCTATTAGCTATGGTGGTCGTTCAGAGATAGTAAATGCTGCCAAAAAATTTGCCAGTGATGTTCTCAAAGATCCAAATGCATTAGAAAATCTTAACGAAAAAAGTTTCAGCAGCTACCTTTATACTAAAAACATTCCGGATCCGGATTTAATTATCCGCACCGGTGGTGACTGCCGTATCAGCAATTTTTTACTTTGGCAATCAGCTTATTCTGAAATATATATAACAGAAACACTTTGGCCCGATTTCGACAAAAACTGTCTTAAAGAGGCTATAGAAGATTACAATAAAAGGGACCGTCGTTTTGGAAAGGTAAAAGATGATTAACTCTGCAAATCTTAAAAAACGCTTACTATTTGCAGCCTGGGCAGTTCCTATTGGATGGTGGGTTATCAATTCCAATTTATCGATTGTTCCCAGAGACATTGCTACAGTTTACCCAGGACATGTCTTAGCCTTAACGCTTGTATTTCTCGCTTTATTTGAATACATCAAAATGCTTACACACTTTTACCCCAAGAACGCGTTTTGGTTGAGTTATTTATGGCTTGGTTTACAGGCATTGCTCTATTTTACTGACCATGCATTACCCGGTACCCTCTCCATCTATCTTCTTTTAGTAATAGTCGCAATAGAAACCTTTTTCTGGGGTGGGAAAGATCAAGGTAAGCGATGGGCCAGAGCCAGTCTTTTGTTTAGTGGTACAGTTTTTTTACATATTGCAATGATTTCCCTGCTTAACCTGTATACGACTCCTTTTCAGCAGCTATTTGTGCAACCCCATCCCCACCCTATGCTCTCTCAGCTGGGTATTGTAACTGTATTAACTTCCATTTTTATGTGCGACACTGCAGCGTACTTTGCCGGCAATCTTATGGGGAAACATCATTTTTCTACCATTAGCCCCAATAAAACGATTGAAGGCAGTGTAGCAGGTCTTCTTGCAGCTACAGTTATTACCACCTTAGGGTGGTTTTTTTTCAGAAACCCCCAATATTCTCTAATTTTAGGCCCTATTATGGGTCTGATCATTGGAGTAATCGCACAGGCCGGAGATCTTCTTGTATCTTTAATGAAAAGAAACTTTCAGGTAAAAGATGCATCTTCTATTATACCCGGCCACGGAGGTATTCTTGATCGTTTCGATAGTGTTTTTTTCACTGCACCAGTTCTTTTTCTCTTCTCATGGCTGGTAGTAAGGATAACCGAATTATAAGTTATGGAAAATTTAAAAATTCTTGTTCTTGGATCGACCGGATCAATTGGAAAAAGTACCTGTAATTGTGTTAAACGGTTTCGGGAGAAGTTCAAAGTAGCTGGTTTGGCAGCAGGAAGTAACCTGGAACTGTTATGCAAACAGATTGAAGAATTTTCACCACAAGCAGTATACATTGCCGAGCCAATTAAGGCCTCCGTTCTCAGGGAAAAATATGGAAAAAAACTCAAAGTCTATGAAGGAGCAGAGGGGCTTGAGGCACTAGTAGAGGAAACTGAATATGATATACTCCTCAATGCGTTAGTTGGTGCAGTAGGATTCCGCCCTACGGTTAAAGCGCTGCAGAGAAATAAGCGGGTAGCGCTTGCAAATAAAGAGAGCCTTGTCATGGGTGGAGACTTTATAAATACGATACTAAAAGGTGGAAAAGGATCTCTTTTACCTGTAGACAGTGAGCACAGCGCAATTCTTCAATGTTTACCCAATTTAGGAGGCCACCATCCCGTAGAATCTATGATCCTCACGGCTTCAGGTGGCCCGTTCAAGAACTTGCCCATAGAAGAGTTTAAAAACATTTCAGTTGAACAAGCCCTTAACCATCCTACTTGGTCTATGGGTAAAAAAATCACCATAGATTCATCTACCATGATGAATAAAGGGTTTGAGGTAATTGAAGCACATCATCTATTCTCTATCCCTTACTCGAAGTTGAGGGTTTGTATTCATCCCCAATCAATCATTCATTCTCTGGTTGAGTTCCATGACGGTGCAGTCATGGCACAGCTTGGGTTACCTGATATGGAATTACCGATTCAGTATGCGCTCTCCTACCCTGAACGATACCCCATCGCCGGCAAAAGACTCTCGTTACCCGAGATCGGTCAACTTGAGTTTTTTGAACCAGATTTAGAAAAGTTTCCCTGCCTTAAGCTCTGTCTTGAAGCTGGGGAGTTAGGGGGGACGGCTCCGGCCATAGTAAATGCTGCCAATGAGGTCGCTGTGGAGCTATTTTTAGCAAAAAAAATCGCCTACACTGAAATTTCGCAAATAGTAGCACAGGCATTGCGTAATCAGGAGGTTGTTGCTGCAAATTCTATACATAGTATAGAAAAGGCAGATAAAGAGACCAGAGAAACTATCCTCTCAGACTATCTTCAAGGGTGTAAAAAGTGACATTTCTGCTTTCAATTGCTATTGGCTTACTTGTTCTCGGAGTTTTGGTATTTGTTCATGAGCTGGGCCATTTTCTTGCTGCAAAGGCCTGTAAAATCAAGGTTTTAACATTCTCGTTAGGTTTTGGGCCTGCTCTGCTTCAAAAAAAACATGGTGATACCGAGTACCGCATCAGTGCGGTCCCTTTTGGTGGGTATGTAAAAATGGCGGGTGATAATCCTGAAGAACACAACAGTGGTTCACCAGATGAATTCAACTCAAAACCAATCTGGCAAAGAGCGATTGTGGCTATTGCGGGACCTGCAGCTAACTTTGTATTCGCATTTTTCCTCCTTTGGTTCATTTCCATATATGGTGTAGAGCAACCATTATACAAAGACAGTACCAATATAGGAGCAGTATTGCCTAATTCAGCCGCATACGATGCCGGTATTCAAGAGGGTGATCGCGTAATCAAGGTTAACGATGAAACAGTAACTACCTGGAATGAACTCGAGTCTCACTTAAACAGGCAAAGAAGATCTTACGACTTAGTAGTAGAACGGGATGCTGAAAAACATACTTTTACACTGAACATAGAGTATAACGACGAAGGCTTCCCTACAGATTACTTAGGTGGTATCTGGCCTTCTATTCCGGCAGTAATTGGTAATGTAGCCCCTAAATCCGCTGCCGATTTAGCAGGCATTAAATCTGATGATACAATCACCCAACTAAATGATACCCCTATTCACTCATTCCATCATCTTTCCTTTATCATCAGTAATTATGATGACCAACAGGGGGATTTGCAGCTTACAATAAATAGAGATGGTGAAACTATTACCACCTCTGCAACACCGCAGTACGATGAAGACAGAGAGGCCTATATGCTTGGAATCGTGATGGCACAGCCCGAAACCAGGCTCATTCGCTATTCCCCTGCTGATGCTGTTGGTAGAAGCATTGATAAAAGCTGGGAATACACTACCGCTATTTTTAGAATAATTGGACAACTCTTTTCCAGGGAAGTTTCAACCAACCAGCTTTCGGGGCCATTAGGAATCATCCCGATGTCAGGTTTTATGGCACTTCAGGGGCTTTCTACAATTTTGGACTTCATGGCTTTAATTGGTATAAACCTCGCTATTTTAAACCTTTTACCATTGGTTATAACTGATGGTGGCCTTCTCTTCTTTATGGGTCTTGAAGCAGTAAGAGGAAAACCTCTGCCAAAAGAAACACAGCTACTCATTAATAAGATCGCTATTTTCTTTTTTCTTGGCTTATTTCTACTGGTTACTTTTAATGATGTGAAAAGACTGCCGATATTATTTGAAATATTTGGTGGCTAAAGTTGCACACTATATTTCAAAACAGGTAGCTACCTACCTGTTTTGAAATAAAAATAGACGAACTTTTATCTTATTTTCCCACTTTTGCAGATTCTTAATTATTTTATATATATGTTGAATATATAAGACTTTACATTTACCTATGGTTTATTATATAATTTATATATGTATGTTTATTTTAAAAATTTAAAGTTATCGTCGCTTTTGCTATAAAAAAGGAGGGATTGTGAGAGTTGTTCCTATACTATTTGTGGCACTTCTGCTCTCTGGGTGTGGTTATTACGAAAACCAAAATGAATTGCGGATAAGAAACGAGGCTTTAGCTGGAATTACTGTAAATTTCAGAGCTAATGTCTACTATATTCCAAGTGGCGGATTGCTTGTAATCGATGAAGTTCCCAATGGTGTATATGACTACGCCACAACTTATCAAGTACCTCCTGGAATCACTGAAGCTTCAGCAGAAGGTGATGCATCGGGTGAAGTTGTTTTTACTTACCGAAACACCAAAAATCAAATATTGTTCTCCTCATTCATTGAACTTAGTGATGATGGCGCCGAGTACATCCTGTCTGCTACCCGAACTTCGACGCATGCCATAGACAACATTGATCTTGTTTCCCCAAAATCTTACGAATAAAAATTTGAGGGTCTCTAAATAGACCCTCTTAATTCATAACTACTATATCTATTACAGTCCAGCACGTTCCTGCAGCCATCTTTCTGCTTCAGTTGCAGCCATACAGCCGCTTCCGGCAGCGGTCACAGCTTGCCTGAACTGATGGTCCTGAACATCTCCTGAAGCAAAAACGCCCTCAATAGAAGTCTTGGTGGACCCGGGTACAGTCTTTATATATCCCAATTCATCAACTTCAAGCTGTCCGTTAAGAAACCCGGTATTAGGAACGTGGCCAATTGCTTCAAATGCACCTACCACAGACAATTCAGAAGTCTCAGAGGTTGCAGTATCACGTAATATTAAACTACTTAGCTGAGTTTCTCCTATAAACTCTTCAACAACTTTATTCCACAATATCTGGATTTTGGGATGAGTCAAAACGCGCTTTTGCATCACCTTACTTGCACGTAATTCATCTCTTCTATGAATAATGTAGACCTTGGAAGCAAACTGGGTGAGATGAAGAGCTTCCTCCAAAGCAGTGTCTCCACCCCCAATAACCGCTAATTCTTTATTTCTAAACGCTGGTAATGCACCATCGCACACAGCACATGCAGAAATACCCTTACCCCACAATCTTTTCTCTGAATCTAAAGGTAAACGCCTGGCTGTTGCACCAGTGGCAATAATGAGTGAATCTGTAGAATACGTTTCTCCACTTATAGATTTTAGAGTAAATGGATAGGTATTTAAATCTACTTCCTCTATATCTTCCATTAAAACACTGGTGCCATGTTTTATAGCCTGCTCCCGCATATTAGACATTAACTGCGGACCAAGAATACCTTCCGGAAAACCAGGGAAATTTTCAACCTCGCTTGTAATCATTAACTGTCCACCAGGCATTCCCCCCTTCTGGAATCCCTCAAAAAGTAATGGTTCCATATTAGCTCTCGCAGCATATATTGCAGCGGTTAATCCAGATGGTCCGGAACCTATAATTGTTAATCGTTTGGGCATATATCCTCCTGAGAGCGCCATTTCTGTAAACTTTCACCAGGTCTTAAACAGAAAATGTGTCAAAAATTAATCAAACAAACCTAGAATATAGTAAATACCTGTTTTCATAGAGAAGATTTTAATACTATTTGCCCGTCAAATATTGCGGATAGTGTTTTTATTATTAATTTACTGTATTTGAATTACGTGCGGTAGTTCTGTCAGTACATTTGTTACACTCTATACAAGCTTCCACAAGACGTTCAATCACTGTTACAGCTGCGAGCACAGTTATAAGCAATAGTATCCAGACCATTGGTTTACCACCCAAAAGGAGACCTATCGCAAAAAGTATTATTCTTTCCGGTCTTTGCAATAGCCCTCTTGAACACGTTAACCCCGCTCCTTCACACCGTGCTTTAACATAACTAACCATAATTGAACCAGCGATCGCAGTAAAGCACAGATATATTCCCCAGCTTCCATATACCGGGTTATGCATGTAATAAACAAGAAGCCCCATGAGCAGTGCTATTTCAGTAACGCGATCACAACTTGAATCCAAAATAGCTCCAAAAACTGTTTGTTTCCCTGTTTCTCTGGCCAATAAACCATCGAGTCCATCCATTAAAGCACCTAATATTAAAATTAACAAAGCGATAGACCATAGCTGCACAGCACAGAGCCATCCAGATGTTGCAAAAAGCAGCAAACCCAAAATTGTGACATGATTGGGATGAATACCTGTATTAGCAAGAACTAAAACAAAAGGGCGCAACACAGAATTATACATCGGTTTAAAATTCTCAAGCATCATTTCACCCAGATAAATATAAGTTTAACTTTAAAATAGATCTTGCCCGAAATAGTTTAAATACAACGGTTTATTAAAGAACCTGACTGAAATAGCAATTCGCTTTGTTTGTCTTTAATCCACATAGTATCCAAAAACCAGCATAGTGGGAAATTATACTGTCTGGTATGAGAGGCATATCACAATATAATTTCGGCATAGCCTAAGTCCGAGATTTTATTGAACCATGGAAATTTGACTTTAACCTGTAGCATTTATTATATTCAGAAATTGTTCTACGACTGAAACTAAGAATACTCTGGAGGCATTATGTCTAAAACATGTGAAGCGTGCGGCAAACATCCTCGTTCGGGAAATACCATATCCCATGCCCACAACGTAAATAAAAGGATTTTCTATCCCAACCTGCGTACTGTTAAGAAGATTATCGACGGGACCCCTAAGAAGATCAAAGTTTGTATGAAGTGCCTCAAAGCCACAGCTAAGGTTTAATACGATCAGTTATAACACTGAGAAAGCCTCGAGCAGAAGTTCGAGGCTTTTTATTTTGATCGAGACTTGTGCTTATATTTTGGGTTAACTTCACGACCTACAGAATATGAACCCAACAACCTGTAAAAAGTTGTAATTTCCCGAAGATGAGACACTGCATTTTTCAAAGATTCATCTCTTATATCACCCTTACAATCCAAGTAAAATAGATACTGAAACCCCTTTGTGTGAACAGGTCTGGATTCAATTTTATATAAATCTATATCTCTTAAGGCAAATACACTTAAAGCTTTAAACAGTGCTCCAGGAATATTTTTAACGGAAAAGACAACAGATGTTTTCACCTCACCAGAATTTCTCTCTCTTCTTTTTTTGGATACTATAAGAAACCGTGTAGTATTCCATGGGTTGTCTTCAATATTAGAATCAAGAACCTGCATATCAAAATCGATTGCAGCCTGCATTGATGCAACAGCAGCTGCGTCCGACAGTTTTTCATCCCTTATCTTTTTTACAGCAAGAGCAGTGTTTGGAAAGGCGATTTGATCCTCTTTGCCAAACTTTTTTAGGTAGGTTTTGCATTGAGCAAACGCCTGTGGATGAGAATATACTCTGCGTATTTGACGTAACGATGTGCCCTTATTGGCAATAAGGTGATGATTAATCCTGAGAAAGATCTCCCCTGTGATATACAGCTTACTCTCAAGCAGAAGGTCGTAGTTCTGGTGAATACTTCCCGCAAAAGAGTTCTCTATGGGAACAACACCAAAACTTTCTTTTCCCCTGGCAACCGCTTTAAATACATTCTCAAACTCAGGATATGGTACAAATTGCTCCCCATTTCTAAAGTATTCCCTTGCGGCAAGTTCAGTGAATGCCCCACGTTCTCCTGCAAAAGCGATACTCATCTAGTAATTCTCCTCATCCCAGCATACCTCCGCCTGTAATAATCTTGATCCAAATTGCTGTATATAACTCCCCTGGAGCTGCTTGCATGTACAAATCTCCTCTCACCCATATAGATACCTACATGATTTATCCTGTTAGAATTACCTCTGAAGAAAACCAGATCCCCAGCTCTTGCATTTGCAGGTAAAATACTTATACCCCGCTCACGCATTTTTCGTGAAGAGTGTGGCAATTGGATATTGTACACTTCATCAAAAACCCTTAACACTAACCCCGAACAATCAATTCCGCTTCGACTTGTTCCGCCAAACTGGTATGGAACGCCCAGGTAAGATTCAACAGCTTGTTTAAGCCTGTCATGCTGAGTAGTGGATGTGTTGGTCTTTTCTCTGTGTGATTCATCACCAGTAGCTCCCGATGCTTGCCGTGTTGAGGAGTGGGTATAGCGCACAGACGGAGTGCAGGCCATAAAATTTAACGTTAAACTGGTTAGAGTTACTAAGTATAAAGATTTACTATACTTGATCAGCAAACTTGCTATCTCCACGCGTCCTGTGAACATTAAGCAGTACTAACCTGTGCAGCATAGGCAGTTTTTAAAAGCAGGTCTTCTCTCCATTGAGGAGCCATAAACTGTACACCCACAGGCAAGTCTTCAATAGTTCCACAGGGAAAACTGATAGCGGGAATACCAGCCAGGTTAGCAGATACAGTATATATATCAGTAAGATACATTTGTAATGGATCCATGCTTTTTTCACCGATTTTAAAGGCAGGCGCAGGAGTAACGGGCGAAACTATAGTATCGCATTTTTCAAATGCCTCATTAAAGTCACGATTGATCAGCGTTCTTACTTTTGCAGCTTTAAGATAATATGCATCATAATAACCGGAGGAAAGGACATAGGTTCCAAGCATAATTCTTCTTTTTACCTCTGAACCAAACCCTTCTTTTCTGGTTTGCATGTACATTTGATCTAAAGAATTCTGCTCCTTGGACCTAAAACCATACTTTACACCATCATACCGTGCAAGATTGGATGAGGCTTCAGCAGTACAAATTATGTAGTAAGTAGCTATTGCATATTTTAGGTTGGGAAGGGAAATATCCACTATAGTTGCACCCATATTTTGCAAAGAGCTTACAACACCTTCAATTTTTTCCCTAACTCCCTGGGAGAGGCCTTCACCGAAATACTCCTTGGGGATTCCGATCCGAAGTCCGTCAACTGCTCCGTTATAGTGTTGAGGGGAGTTGCTGAATACTTTACCTGCACAGGTTGAATCTCTTTTATCCGCTTCTGAAATCACCGATAAGAGAAGCCCTACATCTCTAACGTCCTTTGCAACCGGTCCAATTTGATCCAAAGATGAAGCAAACGCAACCAAGCCAAACCTTGAAACTCTACCATAGGTAGGTTTAAGACCGATAACACCGCAATGGCTGCTTGGCTGACGAATCGAACCACCAGTATCGGAACCTAACGTAGCAGGTACCAAATCTGCGCCAACCGCAGCCGCACTCCCGCCACTCGAACCACCCGGAATATGCTCTAAAGAGTGTGGGTTTTTTGTAACACCATATCTTGAGTTCTCAGTGCTTGAGCCCATAGCAAATTCATCAAGGTTTGTCTTTCCTACTATTACTGCACCGGCTCTTTCTAAAGATTGCACAACTGCAGCATTATAAGGGGGGATAAAACCTTCAAGAAAACGCGAAGCACATGTTGTCTCAACACCAAGAGTGCAGATGTTATCTTTCACTCCAACTGGTATTCCAAGAAGCGGCAAACTCCTTTTCTTTTCAGCGCTTAAACCGTCCAATTCCTGAGCACGTGAAAGTGCCTTTTCGTTTTGAACAGAAATAAAAGAGCCCAGTTTTTGATCTTTAGACTCAATCGCTCCAAGTGCTTTTTCTACTATCTCAAGACAACTTAACTCCCCTTTTACAATTTTCTCAACTGCTCCAGATATGGGCATATCGAAAAAAGACATTGATTGTGATCCTTTCTACTTTTCCGTAATTTGCTCACTTATACCAGCGGAAAAAATAAAGACTCAAAAACACCCCAAGTATAGACAGCAAACTAAACTGGATCTGGAAACCGAGGTAAAAACGTATTGCGTCAAGATCAATTAACACCGGTCTGTTTTCTGCGAAGTCACCGATTCCAAAAGGTATGCTATAGGTAAAAAAAGTTTTCACAACATTTTCACCCGGTAGCATGGATACTACAGAATTGAGAAACGAACCTATGAGAATCCCAACTAACACAACCAAAACCAGGGTCGTAATGCGTTTTTCTTTCAATGGTACAGCCATTTAATTTTCCTTTCTATGTTTTACCCCCCCCCCTATATCGATAAAATATACCACAGGTACACTTTATTTTCTATTTTTTATCGGTCCATTTTGTTTATTTTATACTGTCACTGTATTCTTCAAGGACCATTTCAATGTCTGACTCTTTTCTATCCCTTACAATACATAGATCAACAGAGTCGTTCACAAAATAATCGATAAAGAAACCATCGATATCGGCATGAGAATGGATGGTACGATTACCCATTCTTTTAATTATATCGCCGGGTTTGAGTCCTGCTGCATCACCCGGGCTGCCGGGCTGGACACTTACTACCACAACCCCCTCAACACTATCATAGCCCAATGCATTGGCTACGGATCGATTTAAGTTCTGGACCGAAATACCAGTCCAAACCTGGCGTCTCTGCCCATGGTTGATGAGTTCCTCAGCTACTCTTCTTGCCCTATTGATTGGAATAGCAAAACCGATCCCTACAGAACCTCTGCTTTCAGAACTTCCGGTAAATATAAATGAATTTACCCCTATCACCTCTCCCAGTGCATTAACCAGAGGTCCACCAGAGTTACCAGGATTGATTGCTGCATCTGTCTGTATCATGCCCTGATAGTACACCCCTTCAGACGGAGCAAAATTTCGGTTCAATGCACTGATAACCCCTACAGTAACAGTGGGGTGGGCATCATTGATAAAATTCAAAAACGGATTGCCGATGGCAATACTCCACTCTCCAAGAACCGCTTTATCAGAATCGCCGAATTTAACCGGTCTGAAATTTTTCCCCGGAACAGCTATAACAGCAAGATCAGATCTTTCATCATAGCCCACCACTTCACCTTCAAAACGCCTGCCATTGGAGAAATTAACGTATAGTTTTGCAGCATTCTGTACAACATGGTAGTTTGTAAGTATCATCCCGTCGCTTCTAATGACAAAACCAGAGCCAATACTTTCGACCTGACGATATCGGGGGACCTGCCCACGACCGAAAAAGAAGTTGAAAAAGTCATCATCATAGAAGGGGTTTCTTACCCTCTGAATCTGAGTAACTACAATACCTACTACTCCGGGTGCCACATTACGCGTTGCATTAACTATCGCATTATTGCGGGTAGCAGTAATATCCTCTGAGGCATGTAGCTGTGGAAATAGAAGCTCCCCCTGCCCAAGCTTCTCCTTTTCTGCTCTCTCTATTCGCTGTTCGGCAGTAAAAAACCAGGATGAGTACAGCCGCCTGATTATTTCACCCCCTGTAAAGAAACCGGCTGTCATCCCCACTATTAGAAAAAGCAGGTAAATTCCGATTCTACCTTTAGATCCCATCTTTATCACCGAAACCTTCATAGTTAACATTTTCAAGAACTAAACCATGCGGTGGCGCTGTCTGGCCAACCCTGCTACGTTCTTTTGAGCTAATAATATCATACATCGTTTCCTTGATATTACCTCTGCCGATATCAACAAGAGTACCTACAATTGATCTAACCATCTTATAGATAAAGCGATTCGCCTTGATTGAAAATTGCCATGTACCTGCATCATTGGTAAGTCGCACATCCTTTATCAAACAAATGGTCGAATCGCTTCCACTTCCTGAAGCACAAAAAGCAGCAAAATCATGCGTTCCAATAAGGTGATTGCTATTCTCCTGAACCCTTTGCCAGTTCATTGGGTAGGCGATATGCCAAGCCCTAAGCAGTTGAAGCGGGGTTTTACGATCAACCAGGGTATAGCTATATTCCCTTGATACTGCTGAAAAACGAGCATGAAATTGCCTGCCAACTTCTTGCAAGCCATAAATTGCGATATCTTTAGGCAAAAGTGCGTTAACCGAGTGCTCACACCTGATGATATCTATCCTTGTTTCTGTATCCATGTGTGCACATTGAGCTCTTGCATGGACCCCGGCATCGGTTCTCCCTGCTCCGGTTACACTACATTTATGACGTAAAACAGTTGAAAAAGCGTTTTGAAGCTCTGTTTGAATACTATTACCATTGAGCTGGACCTGCCAACCACAATATCGGCTTCCATCATACTCAATGCGAAAAAAATACCTCATCAAGTACCTGCCAACTCCAAAACCTGCTCTACTCTAACAATTCTGTAACAGAGCATCTGAATTTCATACTGATTTGGATCTACCCGACCGGTTTTCACCCCAACATCAAACTCGCGCAACCACCTGATAATCTCTCTTAGTTCTCTGTTTTTAAATCTCTTAGCATGATAAATTATATTACTCTTTATGATAACAGGATACACTCTTCTCTTATCATTTTTTGATAACAATCCAGAAGCTACCCCTACCTCAAAAGCAGCTTCATTACGCTGCTGATAATTGCTTGAGGATGAGAGCACTATTTTAGCCAAAGCGGGGTTAGCCTCAAGAAATTTCCTGATTCGCAAAAGGGCCCAAAAATGCCTGTAAATTGCAGATATCACAAAAGGTGCACTAAAGCCACAGGAAAAAAGCGTATCAACTATCTCCAGTGCCCTTGGTAACTTTTTTTCACCAAGAGCACCAGCCAGCTCAAAAGGAGTCATGGGCCTTGTTGCCCCTACAACTTTATCAATAACGTCCCGCTCAATTGGAGCTTTAGGGGCCAGATTTATGTTTATTTTCTGAAGCTCTGAGTACAACAAATCCAGGCCACTACCTACAAGATCAACCAAATATTCAGCATCTTCTTTCGCTATTCTCCTTGAGAAAAGAGAGGGTACGTTTGAAACAAGCCATTCTGCAGTTTTGTATTCCGGGGGGCATGAAAAATCTTGTATTTCAATATGTGAAACACGTCCCCGTTTTTTTAGTTGTAGCTTTTTGGTTATTTTCCCCTCTGAAGCTGAAGTACCTTTTTTGGCCCCACTCTGTCCTTCTATTACAAGAAACACATCCGGTATATCATAATCCAGATTTTTGTTGAGCAAAGTAAGCTCGGAATCTGAAAGTGTGTGCGCATGAGTAATTATAAATACCCGAACCTCCTGAAATAGCGAAGGGGTGATCATCTCTTCCATAAAAGTAATGAAGGACTGAGAAGAGGAATCATACCGCTTCTGGATAAGTTCAGGATAGGTATTATTAATACGATCAATGTAACTGTTTCTGAAATGTTCTTTTCCAACCGTGTCATCGCCGGTCAGAATCACGATTTTTGGTATCGTTTCATTCGTTTCACTCATGGGATAAGCGACTCCAGCACCGATTCTTCCTTATTCACTTCATCAGCAAATTTAAGCTGTGCAGTAATAAAACTGCAGGCATCTCTTTTTATCACTCTAACGATTTCGTTGGCAAGCTCAACCCCGTCACCAGCCTTGAAACCAACCCCGGAGTCGATCAGTTTATCGCAACTTTTTTTCTGAGTATAATAATGTGGGCCAAAAAAGAGAGGTATGCCAAATTGAGCAGCATCCCACACATTATGTCCCCCCACCTTTACAAATGAGCCTCCCACAACTGCAGCATCGGCAACTCTGTACATGTCTTCAAGAATACCATATTTTTCTAACACACAAGTTTGCCAGTTTTCCCAGGTTATAGGATCTTTTAAATGAAGACAGTTGTTTTCAAATTCCTGCGCAATCAGCCCGGCATTCTTCAGGTGTCTTGGGATTACGATCATTTTGCATTTAAATCCCTCAGATTGTAACTTATTTAAACATAATTGTAAAACAGTTCCCTCTCCAGGGTGAACACAGCCTGCAGTAATTACAAATGTCTCTTCATTAAGATTCATCTTTTCTCTGAGTGAGGACCATTGTTTATGCTCCGGGCGTTTTACCGTAACCCTACTTTTTAGATTACCTATAACATGAATGCTCTTCTCTTGCATACCAAGGGAACGAAAACGCAACGCGTATTCTTTATCCTGCACTATTACAGTATCGAATTGTTCAAATATATCCCTGAATAGAAAAGAGAAACGTTTAAGATTTCTATACCCCTTCTCTTCAAGCCTGCCGTTAACAACACCAAGAGATACACCAGCCCTTTTACACACATGGAGCATACACGGCCACAGCTCAGTTTCAATCAACCACAAGCGACTAATGCCAAAATGTTCAACAATTCTTTTCATCAAAGGTATGGTATCGTATGGAAGATATCCAAATGCACATACCGATGGCTTTAAATTCTGCTCTAAATACTCAACACCCGTGGTGGTTGTGGCTGTGATAAGATACAGATCATCGGGATGCTTTGATGAAAGATAATCAAGGAATTTAATAAGAAGTTTTGCCTCCCCCAGGGAAGCAGCATGAACCCAGATAACATTTTTTTGCCTGTAATCTTTTAATATTCTGGGTAATTTCTGCCTCTGAGTAAGCCCCCATCGTTTTTTCTTAAATATAATGGAAAGTGGTACTACGGCGACAAAACGAAGCACCTCCATGATGGAGCTATAAATCAAAATCATAAAGAATATCACCTTTGTTTTCATATTGTTTTGTCGCTAACGTTTACCTGATTTTTCCCTTTTCGCTTTGAAGTATACAAGGCCTCATCAGCTCTGGATATCAAAACGTCTTTGTTTAAAGGTTTTCTCCCATCATAAACAGCCACACCGAAACTAACAGTATAGAAAAATTCTGTTTTCCCACTCACAAACGGTTCATCGGCTATTTGTCTGCAAATTCTCTGAGCCAGCTTATGGGCACCATTTTCATCGGAATCCGGAAGAATAAGACTAAACTCCTCACCCCCGTACCGTGAAGCAACATCACTGCTTCGGATATTTGCGCAAAGTCGACGAGTTAGGTCTATAATCACTGCATCCCCGATTTGATGTCCATACGTATCGTTTATCGATTTAAAATCATCAATATCAGCCAAAATTAAAGCAAACACTCCTTTGTGCCTGTTTGCACGTGCAATTTCCCGTTCGAGTGCTTCGTGAAATTGGCGATGATTTGCGATACCGGTGAGACTATCAGTTTTAGCCTGCACTCGCGCCTGCAGATCAGAATAAGCATGCTCAATAACCGAAGAAACAAGAGAGGTAAAGATATGCAGAAACTCATTTTGGGATGATAAATCTTGCTCACAATTTCTGACCACAGCAATAGTACCGATCGTTTTACCACTGATTATCATTGGAACCGATAGGCACTGGAGAGATTCACCTGAACTCGATTTTCCTTCCCTACCCTTATAAAAATACAGTGGTAATTCTTCGCTGCGAAATGATTCTATAGTAAGAAAGGGAAAAGCATCGTTCCAAAAATTTAAGAGGTTATCCCTAACCTGTTTTTCTGATACATCTCCAAAACGAGGCATGGCATATAGTTCCTTGTACCCAAGTATATCCACACCAACAGCACAAAAGTACGCATTGCATTTAGTATTTGCTTCATCCAATACGATTCGCATGATCTCTGTGACTTCAAGAGAAAGCATTATCTTACGGGTAAAAAAGTAAAGAGAAGTGATGTCAAAGAGATGTTCTTTAGCCCCAGGCTCCATTTGCTCCGATTCCTTCATGAGCATAAGACTTTTTAGGTGAAAAAGACGTGAAGCTACAGCCTTTTCTACCTGAAGGAGAAGATCTTCAATCTCGAATGGTTTTGTAAGATATGAAACAGCCCCCATATTAAGCGCAGTTGTTGCAGAGTCCACAGTCGCATGCCCCGTAATCATAATAACTTCACAGAATTCATCACGGTTTTTAGCATACCCAATGATTTCGGTACCGGGCATATCAGGAAGCTTAAGATCCACAATTACGACATCAAAGTAATGCTTCTCAATAAGGGCAATGGCCTCTGAGCCGGTATTGCATGTCATTACTTTATAACTTGAAGACAGTGTGGTCTTTAGAAGCTGACAAACTAATTCTTCATCATCCACAATGAGGATTGTGCATTCAGAAGGACGTTTAACCAGAGTGATTGTACTCATAACTCCCGAAATGTTTCCCTCTGACAGGCTCTGGTCATGGAAGTAACCGGAAAATACCAGAAGTACTGGAGTAAAAAGGAACTAACCGTAATTCTTTAAAATACTATATATACACCTCTTTTAAAAGCCGATTCGAATCAAAATCAAAGAAGCTGCAAAGAGAGTTGAATCGGCTGTAGTTTACCAAACAAGCCTGTTTGAGATAGTACTGTTTTTCCATATACCCCTACCTGGATACTACGTTACGGTGCCACTTCAAAGCTTTTGGCAAAAAAAAGGCCTTATTGCCTCTAATTTTTGACTTCTTTTTAGGGCAAACCTATTTTTTCACACAACAAAGTTACTGGGAAACCTCATGACCCATGCTGATGTACCCAAAACGCCTTATAAAATGGAAGGTGCTATGATAAGAAAAAAGTTTAAGCGATTTGGTATCCTGTTTTTTCTGACAGCCATATTTTTTTCCTGTTCAGAAAGCAATAATATTACTGACCCGGGAAGAGGAGTTATTGAAGATTTTGATCCTGAGCTTTTAGACGTTTCCGGATTATTCAAAACGGTTGCTTTCGACAGCACTGCGTTTTGTGATGGGTTTAGTATTCCCCATTCCAGCGATAACAACTTCATACACCATCCAAACAGACGCAATCTAATTATTGGAAGAAGTGAGGAGCAGTTATTTAAGGGATACGTTGAATTTGCAGTATTACCCACTGATACCACTGAAGGCCCGCGTTATTCTCCAGATAATTCCTTGCAAGCTGTTTATCTTCATATATATGCCGACACAAGACATAAAGACACCTCTGAATTGTTTATGATTCCAGTCTTTTCCTGTGAACCCAAAGACTTGTTTGAAGAGGTAGTGTTAACCGAAGCTATGACTGAAATAGGGAAAGCTGAAATTACCAGTGGTTCCAAAGATTCTATACCACTGCCTGAAGATTTAGCTTCGGCTCTTTTTACCGCTTTGAGCGAATCAGCCAAAACAGACACCTCTGTATTCGCGTTCACCATTGCAGACACAACCGATTCTTTTAAATACCTGCAAAACCCGTTTCTTGTTATGCATATAGCTGACAAAGATGGAGAGGTATTTAAGGATTCTCTGTACGGCTTATCACAACTTACTGTTTACGAAAAAGATTTCGACACTCTTTCTGCACAGCCGGTCTCCAGAAGAATTTCCAACAGAGTAGCAGTCTTTGAATTCGACATCGATCGCTTTTTTGACACCACCTACACCTCAGGAACCTCCTTTGATGAGGTACTTAGTGCTGAGATAATGATGAGAAGACCTCAGGTAAAAAACTTGCCAGAGAACGAAAATATATCCTTTAGGGCCTACCTGGGGGGCGAATATAACAATGCCGGTGAACTGTCAGTTAATTTTGGTAATCGAAGAGTGTTCTCAGATTCTGTTATGTCTTTTCGTTTCGAAAAAGATTTACAAGAAATAACCCGTTCACGTCAATCAAGTGTTTTTCTCTATCTTGAGACAATTAACGAATTCAGCCAGACTTTATGGACCCGTCCAACACATTTTGATGCAGTACTAACAACTATTGATTAAGAGTGAATATTATGATTAGAAAACTATTATTTTTTGTATTAGCTATTGTAGTTTCCGTTTACGCAGAGTCCTATCTTAGCCTCTATTACCCACTGGGCACTCCGTTACAAACTTCTACCGGTTCGGCGCGTTCCATGGGAGGCAGTGGAACAGGTGTAAAAGAGAGTTTCTTTGGGATTTCTCTTAACCCCGCAAACATTGCAAACCACGAGAAATCTGTGTTTTCATCTGTGGCATCATTTGATGTAAACAGCTATAATGACACAGAGCGACACTATTTCTATAACTTTTCTCCATCTATGCTCTCATTAATAGTTCCTGTTGGTGCTTTTGGAAACCTGGGGTTTTCCTTCGCTAACAGAACTAAGGGTGATTTAAACTTCAGGTCTGTAGAAGAGTTACAGTCTCCAGTACCTGAGAGTACTGACACACTCTATACAGGTTTAATCAGAAAAGGTGGTATGAATGAATGGCAAGCTGGTTGGGGATACCATCTTGCTAACGATATTCAAATCGGTTTTACCTATAAACGCCTTTATTATTCTATGCAAACAGACCGTGTTTATGGATTTGCAAGTGGCGAAAGTTCCTATTATCATGAGATCCAAAGAAATACCGAAGAAACTTTCGCTGCAAACGGAGTTAAGGTCGGGGCAATACTTCCTTGGGGTGACTTAACACTAGGTGCTGCCGGCGAATATGTTTTTGTAAACGAATCAGATATTGTTAATTCAAACAAACTTAGGGAAGACACAATTTCCAACAAATCGAATGTAACCATTCACCCTCCGCCTTCAGCAACAATAGGCCTCTCCTACCAACTTACTTCAGAGTGGCTCTTGGCTGCTGATATTCATACTGTACTGTGGGATAGATTCATTTCAGATGATAATTCTTCTCTTCGAAGAACCTATTCCACCTCTGCAGGAGCTCGATACATTCCCAGTCCTGAGTACATATTTGCCACCGATTACTGGAGAACTATTCAGTACAGTACTGGGCTACGGTATGAACAGATGCCTGTAGAAGGTGCCTCTGAAGTCACTTTTACCCTTGGTACAGCTCTTCCAATCCAGCAGTCTTCAGCACTTCTAAACATTGGATTTGAATATAGCAGACGTCGGGATACCAATCTAAACGATTTTACAGAAGATGTGTTTCGCCTTGTAATCGGTTTAAACGGAAGTCAAAAATGGTTTCAGAATAGATAACTCATTCTGATAAAAACTAAAGCAGATAACAGTAACAACTATCACTGGTAATTGTTACTGTTATTGTTTTAGGTGCTGATGGTATAACGTATATTCTAACCTAAAGATTTAATTTATCAGGTGTTGAGATCCAAGCAGTTTTGATTTGATTCAGGTATTTGACTCATTCCTGTTTTGTGCCCAAGTGATACAACATCAAACAAAAATT
Organism: Chitinispirillales bacterium ANBcel5; assembly: GCA_029688955.1. Lineage (NCBI taxonomy): Bacteria > Pseudomonadati > Fibrobacterota > Chitinispirillia > Chitinispirillales > Chitinispirillaceae > Cellulosispirillum > Cellulosispirillum alkaliphilum. The sequence continues at coordinate 68,364 of JARUKZ010000006.1, forward strand.
TTTATGCACGGCAGAAACAGCAAAAAATCCATGATGCGACGTTACTTTCGCAAAAAGTTTGGTAAAACAAGCTCAACCAAACAAACAGCGTCTTTGCGTAGTAATGTCGAAAGTTCAATAAATCAAGATCCCTCTCTTTTTCTAAGTAATGTTTGTCATATAAGCTCAGAGTTGCCTGAAAATTATTCTGAACTCTATATACGCGCTATACCAAGAGACCCCCATTGGCTTTATGTCTACTGGCAGATCTTAGCCGAAAAAATAAAAAAAGAAAAATCTAATAGCAATTTTGCTGCATCCCAAAACACACTTCGCCTACTTAAAATAAATAAAACAAAAAAAGAAAGTGAGCCGGAAAAGATATCTGAAATTAAAATTGGCCCAGGCACCAACAATTGGTATTTCAACATATCTGAACCGGAAAATTTATATATAGTAGAGTATGGGTTAAAAAACAAAGAAGGACGGTTTAAACCACTAACATCTACTTCTCCAATCCAGGTGCCTCTAACTAAACTTGCTGAACCATACTCAGCAGATAATAACAAAGAGATAATGAGCATAACCGAACTTTCAATCGATAATTTGGGTATCGAGATCAGAAATGATTCAGGTAAACTACTAGAACTTGACCCCAGCAAATCAACCCAAAGTTCATCATCCATATTTCCCCAAGCTTCGCTAAGAAATGAGCAATAGCTATAGTAATAAGTCCCTTTTTTTGAAATCGGGAAAACAACCTGAGGGCTTTCTCTGTCTTGTTTTACATGCACACCTTCCATTCGTCCGACATCCTGAAACTGATTACACATTGGAAGAGAATTGGTTCTATGAAGCGCTTACAGAAACATACATTCCACTGCTTGTAATGTTTAGAAATCTCCAAAATGATACTATTCAGTTTCGATTAACGATGTCCCTTACTCCAACACTTTGCAGTATGCTTAATGACTCTTTTTTGCAACAAAGGTATATAAGACATATAAAAAAGCTTATATCGCTTGCAGAAAAAGAGGTAAAAAGAACCAGGTATAACGCTCTGCAAAACGAAAATGCTAAGCTGTATTTAGATAAGTTTAAGATGTGCTACCATCTCTTTGAAAACATATGGCAAAGAGATCTTATCAGGGAATTCAGAACACTTCAGGATGCAGGGCTGCTTGAAATTATCACCTGTTGTGCTACCCATGGCTACTTACCTAACATGCAGGACAACGAACCTGCTGTAAAAGCACAGATAAAAGTTGGTGTAGAATCTTACATCAAAAATTTCGGATGTCATCCCAGAGGTATCTGGCTTCCGGAATGTGGCTATTATCCAGGTTTGGAGAAGTTTCTTTTTAAAGAGGGTTTAAAATTCTTTTTCGTTGACACCCATGGCCTGCTACTTGCAAACCCACAGCCAAGATATGGAGTATACGCACCCCTCTACTGCTCAGAGGCACCTGTAGCGGCTTTTGGCAGAGATGCGGAATCATCACGCTCTGTCTGGAGCGCCCAGCAAGGATATCCGGGGCATCCCGCTTACCGTGATTTTTACCGGGATATTGGTTTTGAACTGGAAATGGATTATATCTCCCCCTATATTGATCCTATCGGCCTAAGAATTCACACCGGTATCAAATATCACAGGGTGACAGATATACATTCAGAAAAAAAAGAATATTACAATCGTCAGGAAGCATTAAATACGGCTGCCCAACATGCCGGCAATTTCATGTTTAACAGACAATTGCAAATACAACATCTTACCACCTTAATGGACAGACCTCCCCTGATTGTCTCACCCTATGATGCAGAACTTTTTGGTCACTGGTGGTACGAGGGGCCGGAATGGCTAAACTATCTTATCAGAAGAAGTCAATGCGAACAAAACTCCTATGAATTTATTACCCCTTCAGATTACCTTTCCCTTTTTGAAGAAAACCAGGTAAGTGAACCCTCTTTCTCCAGTTGGGGTGAAGGTGGGTACTCTTATGTATGGCTTAATGAAACAAATAGTTGGATTTACCATCATATTCATCAAATTGAAAATATAATGACTGAGTGTGCAAGCCAAAATCCACAAGTAAAGGGTGTAAAAAGAAGGATTTTAAACCAGATGGCACGGGAACTGCTTCTTTCTCAATCAAGTGACTGGGCGTTCATAATGAAAACTGGTACTATGGTTCACTATGCCCAAAAACGCACAAAAGAACACATTGCAAACTTTCTTACTCTGTATGAATATTTGAAGAAAAAAACGGTAGATGAGAATTGTCTTTCTTTTCTCGAACAAAAAAACAATATATTTGCAGAAATAGACTATAACATATACTGTCGCCAGAATGTGGCAGGAGGATAGAATGAAAAAAGTGAATATTATCCTTGCAACTATTGTACTAAGTACAACAACTGCTTTTGCTCAAGATTTTGTTAACATTTTTAGTAGTACCGGATACGGTTTTGGGATGGGTGGATACTATCTTGGATCATCAAACACCTTTTTTGAGGACAGAGAAACCCCGCTGGAGACCAACGACCACTTTCTTAATCTCGGACAGGGATTAAAATTTGAAATAGGAGCCGGGTATATGCTTATGCCCTTTCTTGAAGGTCGAGTATCTTTTGATCTCTCTTTAGGTGTTCCATCCCCCACAATAGAAAGTGAACGAACAAACGAGATATTCGAAGACACTACAACTGATTATAGGTTCTCCTCATGGGGTTTGCGGGCAGCTCTTGCTCCTCATTTTGAAATCCTCGAATTGCTCGATATGTACCTTGGTGTAGGTTTAGCCCTGAACTTCGCCTCTGCAAGCTTCGAACGTACAATAATTGAAACAGATGAGGAGCCAATGATTGGTGAAGTTAAATACAACTTTTCCCCTTCCCTTGGATTTATGGGTTTTCTGGGATTTGAAATACCTGTCATGGAATATTTTCTCTATTTTTTCAGCGAAATAAGATTCGAACAAATAAACCATAAACTGGAAAGCACGGAAGTGGTGAGTGGTGAACCGTTTGAACATCCCATCACCTACACCGAAGATGATGTTGAACGCAATCCCCCCCCCAATGTTCCTGCCACTAACTGGGGAATTAGAGTTGGTTTGAAATACTGGATTTTTTGACACTGTTATTTAGAGTGGTATTTTACCCACAACTTTATGCTTTAGAAAAGGGCGTTTTTTCCAATCAGAGGGGATGTGAGCTTTATTGCCAGTCCGGTTTTAAGGGACAGACCGCTTCAATTCCAAATTTCACCAAAAAACCGGTACGGGTACCGCACTTTATTAAATACAGACCACCGCCACACGGTCCTTACACACATCTGCTTAAAGCCGAGAAGCGGATTCGAACCGCCGACCTACTGATTACGAATCAGTTGCTCTACCAACTGAGCTATCTCGGCACTGATAAACAAAATAAAATTTGACAATAATTTAAACCACTACTACGGTTTTTTTTTTGGAATATGTTGAATTTTTGCTATTTTGACAAAGCTCTTTGAGCTAAACGTCTTTCTCTCTGGGCTTCTGAGAGAATGTTGCTAACTCTTCTGCTTATTTCATTTGATAATTGCATATCAGATATATGATCACATTGTTTAACAGCTTGAGTATACTGCATAAGAGCGTTATGTGTTTTTGCAAGTTTTAATCTGCACTGTACTTCATAGTAGTAGTTTCTTCGTGATTCCTGAAGGAGTCTGTTAAGAATCTTTTTATACACGTCTTGTGCTTCAGTGAAACGCTCCAGAGCATACAAGGCCTCAGCTTTTCCCCACTGGAAATCATGTGCATTAGGAAACTTTTTAAGCATCTGATTTGAGACTTGTAATGCATCGTTATAGCGTCTTTCGTTCATATAGATATTGATAAGTTCAACAGATGCGTACACTTTTGAATATATGCCCTTTTGACTTACTTTTTGAAGCATGCGAATACCTTCATCCCTCCTATCCTCAACTCCAGGCATCCACCAAAGTACCCGCATCATTGCACTTCTCCAGTAATGATAGGAACCTATACCATACTGTACATCAATCAAGTTTCCGTTAGGTTGTTCTATATTCATAAACACTGACACACCTTTCCACCCATAGCGAAAAGCAGTTATCCAGCGCTCTTTTTTAAATTCGTAAGTTCCTTTTAATCCATTAGCTCCACCTACGAAAAATTGTGCTATTGGATCATTTGGATTTTTTTCTAAAATTTTTTCACCCTTTTCTATAGCTAAATCACTGTACCTGTAAAAGTGATCCTCTCTTTGAGAACTTCTGAAATAATCGGTCCACTTATCGATTGCAGCAGCCATGAAAAAATATCCTGCCGGGTGTTGAGGATAAGTATCAATAATTATTTGTGCTTTCTGTTCAGCATCTGGATGATTGTTATTAAAAAGGTATTCAATACTTTCCAAGGCCAAAGCATGAATACCAGCAGGCAGAGGTGGATCTGAAGCGAACGACCCATCTATTAAAAGTAGGAAAAATGGCAGGAAATATTTAATTATCGTGCGATGCTTTTTTTTCTGAATAGAAACGATATTCATTTCTAAACCGGTCCCATTTTCCTTGTGAGCTATGATATCTATACCGTCTCACAATTTTTGCATTTACGTTGCGGAGGAAATAAAATTTTACTTCAGCTCTCCTGGTATACCTTCCTTCATGGGTTTCATAAAACACTATTTCATAGAAAGGTTCATCCAATAACGCCTCTTTCTCTATTCCATCAATTATTGCGGAAAGATCATCTTCAAGAATAATATGAAATTTTTCACGAATAATTTCATCACTTTCACCACATGCAAAAAAGAAAAGCATAGTGAGTAAACCAACTATCACACTGATGCTTTTTTTATTCATATACTTCCTCCAGAGAGTATTTCTGATTTTATAATAAACACTACATACATTCAATTAAAATAGTTTGTACTGATAAAAATAATATTTTATAGCTGAAAAAATAATTTTGACTTTATCCTTTAACATACAAAAATAGGTGTTACTATTTAAAGCAACACCTATTCTCTTCTCATTTATTATTAGTGCCTTAATTAAAAACTGTAAGTAGCACTTACCCTATTAAACAGGCTGTATTGTGGTCCACTTATCAGATTGGTAAATGTATAAACGATGTCCTCTGCAGCAACGACATCGATACGCAACCTGTTATCGATATTAATACCAAATCCAAGCCCAACTAAATCAGTATCGGATCCATCAGCTTCTATGTTTTCTCTCCAATGCTTGTTATCTGATGCAGTTTCGGTTCTCCATATCTCCTTTTGCCCACCAACTCTAATCAAAAACCAATCCCATACGATATTTCTTTCTATGCCAAAACTCACTCTAGCACCGTAGGACTGTTCATTTTCTTTGCCGTTAAGGTCATAGTATTCATATAGACCCTGTAGTCCGGTCCAGAAAAATCCTCTGTCAATATTTAAATTAAGACCTATACCCGCATTAATATCTCTTATCAAAGATCTTCCATCTTCAAGATTTACGATTCTTCCTGTCACCTGTGGTACAAAAGATCCATTCAGAGCAGGTACCGAAGAAAATAGTCTAAGATCAAACCGACCAAACCAATCCCGGTCTGCTATTTTAACTTCATTACTATCTCTGTCTTTTCCTTTACCCTGAAGTATGCCACCATTGATAGAAGCTTCGAAATCCATACCGGGACCTAATGGTAGTGTTACTCCAATGGTACCCTTATAAAGTCCTGTATGATGTTCAACTTTATTTGCTCTATGTATTTTTTGATGAGCTATGTAACTCCCAATACCAATAGTAGACCCATTAGCAAGTGAATAGGCAAGCATCAGATCTACTTTTCCAACAGGAGACTCAAGATTAACACTACTATTATGTAGTGCTCTAAACTCAGGGCTGTCCGCATCGATGAAATTTAGCATCTCATCATACCTGTTAAAAACAGTAGAAAATGAGATCCCGGAATGACTTTCCGGTTCCCTGGATAGTCTTGAAACAATAGCCCCAAAATAAGGTTTTTGAGGATCACGGTTTGTTCTTTCAAGAGCTTCTGTTCCAGAATTACCGCCCTCTGGTTTATAAACTCCAAAAGAACCCAACATCATATTTGGATATTGATTAACAGTTGCAGGATTTCTAAAAATACTCACTTCATCACGGTAGAAAGCATCATGCCTTCCCATGACTATTACCCTTGCATCAGTAGCATAGCTGCTAATAACGCATCCTGCAGCAAGTATTAACGCCATTACTCTCCTCATAAACTGGCCTCCATTAGAAGTTTAAGCAAATTGAATCGTAAGTTATTGCCCTGTATCAGAATGTAATAAAACATCCAGCTCCTTTTTCTTGTATTATATAATATTGGTGACAATAAATACAAGTATTAATTAATAGATTCTGAAGAATTATACCATTATGATACTTATTTTCGTAGCTTTCCTTTAGTCAATCTTTCAACCTATGTGTACCAATATAATATTACGCGTAAAGTTGTAGCATTCTAAAATAAAACAGGCTGCATTTTTTTACAATGCAGCCTGTTCTTTTTCTCTAACATCGCTAAATTCTTATTACAAAACTATCATTGAGAGAACACAAATGGATACACAACCTCAGTAACATCTCCAGGTTTATCTATTCTATCAAAGTTCCATCGTCTGATTCTAGCTACGATAGTTTGTTCAAGTTGGGAATCGCCTATGGTAGATTCTTCGATCTGAGCCATCAGCACTTTTCCAAACTCATCAATAGAGAATTTTACAGTGACTCTACCGCCAAGTCCTGGTTTTTCACGCAAACGTCTGTTGTAAGCGTGACGAAGAGCGGCCATATTCTGCATAACAACACGCTGAATACTCGCACGGCTTCTTCCACCAGTAAGTGCTCCACCTCTGTCGAAACCAGGTGATGTAACTTTAAGTTCACCGCGTTTTTTGAGGTCAAGGCCTCCACCGCCTCCCCCCATCAGGCCACCGATCAGATCATCGATTCCTCCACCGGATCCACCGAATCCAGAACCAACACCCTGTCCGTACCCAATACCTGCAGCACCTTTTCGTCCAACACCACCATCACCACCAGATTTCAGTCCACCAACACCTGACAATACCGCATCGATGTCAGTAGCAAATCCACCTTCACCGAAAACGTCAGCTGATTGAACAGACTTCCCTTTAACCTGACCAGAAACAATTCCAAGAACACCCTCCTGAGTTACCCTGGCACGTGGATCACCTCCCCCACCCGTCATACCGCCTTTTCCCTGGTTTTTTTCCGGTGTGAGTTTCTTTTCCTCAGTTGGGACTTCCTCTTCTTCTTCCTCTTCTTCTTCCTGCATAGTGGCATCAATATCATCCACTAACTTAGTAGTTCTTTCTTCAGGAAGTTGTTCGAAGAAGTCGGTTGCAACATCGACGAATTCCATGGTAGTCATCCAGACACCGAGTGCAATAGCCAGCAGTAAGGCAACCAGCTCCACATTTCTGAGCTTTTTATCTTTTTCTACAATAAAGATATCCGCTCTTTCCTTGAGCCTCTGGGCATATTCAGCATCCGTAAGTACTCTTCCTGGTTCATCCTCGTCGTCGTCATCATCCGACCTTGCACCAGCAGCAACTGGCGCCTCTTCGCCGCCGAGTTTTACGAGTTCGACATCAGCACCGATTCCCCCGAATTGAGCTTTAAGCTTTCTGGCCTCATCCTCTCCCGCTTCCTTTCGGATGCAGACCGGCTTTTTAGTGATCGCTTTGAACACTATATCTGCCGTGGTACCAGACCATCTTGCTATTTCTTCTGCAATTCTGGAAGCACGCTGAGCGTCCTCACACTTTTTGATAAGGATCTTGTACTTCACCGTTATTCTTCCCTTTCCATAACTGCAAATTTCATATCATTGTAGCCAACGCCGCCACAAGTGTGCATAATCTTGAAAAGCACATCAAATTCGACGTTCTTATCAATCTGCACGACTATTGACCCCTGAAAAGCATTAAGAGCTCCAAGACGCACCAAATCCTCTTCAGCAGCACGCAGAGCATTGAGTCGCTCTTCTAATTGCTCAATTACTGGATCTGATTCCTCCTGCGGAATACGCCTTATGTCATCAACAGGTACAACAGGTTGATTATCAACCAATACCATATCTGGTGTAACTGCCATCTGGAGATTTACTTCTTCAGGCCTTAGCTTTGATTCTGAATTTGGAAGCACCAGATTATCAGCATTTGTCAAAAGTGCCCCTTCAGCAGAAAAGTTCTGCAAAAGAAACAAAAGGAGTATAACCAGTACATCCAATAATGAAGTAATATTAAAACTTGCTTCATCCTTGGGCTTATTAAACCTGCCATGTTTTCCCATATTTAACTCCTCAGCTTTGCTATGGATATATTGGGATATTCTGCTGCTCGCGCTGCATCCATAATCTGCACTATTTTGTCGAAAATAACTTCGTTTTCAGCTGCAATTATTATATCATCAGCGTCTTCAGCATCCGGATATCTCTCCTTAACCTGCATAAGTCTGTTCCTAAGTTCATCATATGCGGAGAGAGGCCTGGAGACAAACTCAGATGGATCGTTGACTACAATCGTTCTTCTTGGATTGGTAAGTGCCCATACGGTATCTCCTGGGCTTACACTTTCCACAGATTGCCCTTCTGAATCGGTTAGCATTTCTCCATATTGAGTATATAATCTGTTAAGAATATTCCTATCCTGATCGGTTGTATAGAGATAGATCTCATTTCTTTCATGAATAGAAAACGGTCTCCCCGTTTGTGGATGGACAGCCGGATTATCGGGTTCATACTCAATTAGATGTTCAGAATGATCGTCACGATCGATATATTTGTGGTATTCCCTATAAAAAAGACTTGGCATAAAACCACCCCGAGCACCTAATGTCACCACCGAATCGGTAACAATGGCGGTGAGGAGCAGTTTTGTACTTCTGTCTTCTGTAGGGCGTTCTGTTTGAGCCTGTTGAGTCTGAGATCCCCTTTGTTCTGGTAATCTGATTTCGATAACCGAAATTCTTGCGAACTCAGATGTCACCAGAAGCATAGGGATAAGTACCACCATAAGGTTCATGAATGGTTTCAGATCCATTTCGCTCGGTTTAAAACTTGATTTTCTGATTTTGTTAGCCATTAGTTATTCCTCACAGAATAAGACTTTTATTCTTCAACAAGGTTAATCAGTTTAGAAGTTTTCTCATCCAGTTCCTCGATTACACGATCAGATTTTGTTGACAGAAGACCATGAACGAGAAGTGTTGGAATAGCACCGATAAGACCAAAGAGTGTTGTAGACATAGCAACAGAAATACCAGTTGCAAGTGCCTGGGCTCTCTGAGCAGCAGGTACGTTAGCAACAGCGTCAAAAGAAAGCATCAGTCCATAAATCGTTCCCATGAGACCAAGAAGTGTTGCAAGGTTAGCAAGGGTAGGTAACAGAGGAATATTACGACTGATTTTTGGTGTTTCTGTTAAGAAGACTTCATCAACAGCTTTCTGAACTGCTTTAGTTCCTTTTCCACGATTTTGAAGTATAACAGTTACACCTTTTGCAAGGGGGGTTTTCTGAGAGTTTGAGTACTTAATAGCTTTTTCATAATCCCCTGATTTTAAGAACTTAGAGATACCGGCCATAAAAGTACCACCGCTACCACCACATTTTAGAAACAGATACCATACTCTTTCGATAACTAAGCCAATACTAGCGGCCATAATCATAAGAATAGCCCACATTGCAAAGCTTCCCGGCGATACGAATCCGTCAACGATAAATTTGAACAACTGCATTTGGAACTCCTTTCATACAAATCAAACGTGCGGTTATGGAAAAATGTTACATATTTCTTTCAATATTACAAAATAATAATTTAAACAGTATAAGCTCCTTTCTTTTTGGCGCCTTCCTATTGATTTCTTAGTTGGTTTATTCTTTCCTCCTCCATTACAATATTCCTGTTAGCTTCCATTTCGATTCTGTTAAGTTGTCTGATTCTATCTTCAACAGGAATATCCATTGCGACAATATTTCTAATACGCTCCATATTTCTCTCATATTCATCATCTCTGAAATCAAGGCGATGTTCTTCATCAAGAGTAGAAACGTACACTTCCTCTTCTGGTTCCCACGTTTCCAGCTCTACATCAAGGGCTTCAGAGATAGGATCGATTTCAATGATTCTATCTTTGATTTTGTCGATCCATTTGTTATCTGCAATACCAATTTCAGCAGCACCGTATATCCCCTCCTCATACATTGGTAATGCAGCATCCATTGCCTCAAGAAGTTTTTCTTCAAGAATTTGCTGATAAATCATCTGCTCTTCTTCATCAAGACCAGGAGGAATAGGTGCGTTGGCGAATGCACGACCAACTTCTTCCATGATGTGTCCCTTGAGAAAAGCCATTTCCATAAGTTTTTCCATGGACTGTTCGATATATTCTCCCATTATATTTTGATCCTGAGCCCACTGGATATTCTGTAGAAAGTAATTTTGAGCCCTGTCGTAGTATGGTTCTAAAGATGAAAGAACCTGGATTCTACCTGCAATCTGCTGCTCTTCAGTACCAAAGAGTGTTTGTTCTGAGAGCGCTTCAGCCATATCGGCAAAGCCCATACCAATCATGTAAGTAGCTCTCATTGTCCATTCCTGAACCCCGGCTTCTATAGCACGACCAAAATACTTTGCCGGTTCCTGAAGAGCTTCTGTTTTTTCCTGAACTAGCCTCTCCATCTGGCTCTCATTGCTTGCATCAAGTCTTATATCACGGAAACGCTGATAATAAATTTGTCCCAACCTATAGAATGCTTGTGCAACGTTGTTTATATCAATATCAGCGGTTTCCCGATAATTGTCATAAATTTGAGTAGCAAGCAGATAGTTTTCTTCAGCCTCACTGAACCTGTCCATATTAAAATATGCGTTACCAGCTCTTACCAGTGCCTGTACCTGCCTGTATCTGTCTACAGTAAACTGGTTAGCATACTCTGAAAAGGTTTTTGCCATATTTTCATGATCACCCAGCTCTTCATAGCAAAGACCGATGGAAAAGAACGCTTCCGGAGCAAACTCAGAATCAGTAAAACGTTCGGCCAAAATGGCATAAACATTAATAGCATTTTCGTAAAAACCACCAGATTCAAAAATCAGACCCGCATTATAAAGCGCCTGTGGTGTTTTTGGATCGTCCTGGTATCTTTCGAAAATCAATTCATACATTGCTCCTGCTTCTTCAAACATTTCCAGTTTCTGGTAAGCCTCTGATGCATTAGACAAACTTGGTATTGCATACTCTGCATCAGTAATATCATCGGCTGCTGCAAGATAGGTTTCTGCAGCCCTTTCGTACATATCAGCCTTTTCAAAGTTTTCAGCAGCTCTTATATATGCATTTTTCCGAATTTCGGATGTTGGAAAATGTGAACCCAAAACCTTGAAAGTTTCGGCTGCCCGCACCAGGTCATCCATATCTTCATAAGCTATACCTGCTTCAAACCAGGCGCGATCGGCGACCTTACTATTAGGATACTGCTCTCTTATGGACATAAATGTGCTTGCAGCAGCCTCGTGGTTGTTCTGTTCCTTATATTCCTCTGCTTGCCTGTAGATTGCACCGGCAGCAAGGTTAACAATATCAGCATACTCATCAGAATCAGGCTCCTGTTGCGCAAGCAACTGCTCATATGTTCCGATAGCATTTTCATGCTGACCGGAAAATGAGTAACTGTTAGCCAGCATTCTTCTTGTTTCAGAAACGATATCTGCTTCAGAGTAATTGTCAAGAATCTGATTGAGCAATGCAATAGAATTATCATACGATTCTGCGGTATAATGAATATCAGCTGCAAGATAGATAACCTCAGCTGCGTTCGCTGCATCCGGAAATCGCTGAATATACTGAGTTATATAATCGAGAAGTTCTCTTGATTCCGGTAGGTTATAGGCTTCTTTTTCTTCCAACCCTTCCATTGCCATTGCTCTTTTTCTGGCTTTATCAAGTGACACAATCGCGTTAAAGCCAGCATCCTCCTGAGAGATATCAACCGGACTTGTTGCATCCCCTCTTTGAGCCCGCAGCTCTTCAAGTCTCTCCGGATCCATAGCCAGGGTATCTATTTGAGCTCTGTAATCAGGATACTGGGAAAGATCTGCAGAAGCAACAAAATCATATGCTTCAGCAGCCTTTTTATACTCTGAGAGCTGAGTGTAAATTTCAGCTAAGTTGTAATGGTATTCAAAAACTCTCCATTTATCTTCAGGAAACCTCTCGATAAACTCAATATAACGATCTTTTGCTTTTTCATACTCAGACCTGTCTCTTCGGTCCTGTGCAAGCGAGTGATGGTAAATAGCAATATTGCCAAGAGCACTCCTTACAGCTTCTTCTGCAATATCGATCACCCTTCTCTCGTTTGAATTCTGTTGGTACCAAGCACTCCCGGGTCCATAATCATCCACCAATCTTATTCTCTCATTGTTTGCTTCTTCGTGCTCTCTTTGAACTACATAACACTCCATCAGGGCCTGACGGGCAAGCGGAGCTTCCTTATACATAGGAAATTTATCAAGGGCCACCTGAAGCGCATCAATTGCAGCTTCCCACTGACCATGCTCACGGTTTTTCATCCCAATAGTATAAAGAACATAGGCTTCATATGGTCTGCTTCCAATTCTTTGGAAAAATCTAACAGCCTCATTACCTCCATCATACATATCTGAGAAAGCAATAGCCATAAATTCAAGGGCCATATCACGAAACTCTGCTCTTGGATACCTGCCAGCATCACAAGCCTCTACATAGGAGTGAAACAGCTCAACAGCCTTATCGAAATCACCAAGGTTATAGTACACCTCAGCTTTTCTATAATGCACCATTTCCCAGGTACCGATATCTACCTCGTCCTGTCTTACTCCTTCAAGATACCTGATAGCTTCTATATTGTTATGCTCAAGATAAGCAAAATCACCCAGTCGAAATCTGGCAGCAGAAGCTCTTGGATCGTTTGGAAATCTATCTACCAATCTCATAAACCAATCACTTGCAGCATCATAGTCACCGCTGATAAGACTAATATTACCAATCTGATAATATGCATCACTCAGTCTTCTAAAATCAGGGTACTCTTCAATGAGACGTTTATACATTTCAATAGATTTGCTATAATCAGGTCTGGGATTTTCCGGTTCCGGACCAACAGGACGCCTTTCCCACTCCTCTATTAATCTATTATACTCCTCCTGTGCAGCAATGAATTCATCCCGTCCCTCATCATAATAGAGAGAACCAAGAGTAAACATCACGTTAGCACATCGATCTGTTTTTCTTGTAGCACACCCATCAAGGAGATTTTCATACCTTGTAATTATTTCAGCAAGCTGCTCACCTCGGGGCCTTGCTTGTTCTGCAGCATCTCGCTCCGCTTGTGCTTGCTCAGCACGTTTTCTCTCAAGCTCCTCAATTCGACGTCTTATTTCCTCTTGGGTTTGAGAATGTACAGCTGGATTAAATAACACCCCCATCATCACAAGAGAGATAATCAAGGTGATACAATGTTTTCTTTTAGCCATCTACTAAGTCTCCTTTGAAGTCAGGACCGTCATAATTATTCTTCTAATATAATGTGACTATTCACTGTATTCAACAATATCCAAGTAAAATCACAAAATAGCCGAACCCAAAAAATTTATTAAGTATAAAAACAGTAACTCCGGTCACCCATGTATCTAAAAATTGTTATTTCAAATTTAACCTTCATCTTATCTTCTTAATCTAAATTAGGTACCCCCGTAAAAAGCCCACGTGTACGCTATTTTTTTAAACCTTCCCCAAAGATAATATAAGACAATAGCATTCTATCAACATTAAAATGCATGATACTCGTTGAAAATGATGCTATTTTCATAATCTGTAACAAAAAACCAGTAAGTATGATTAAATTCAGACCAGTTTTTTTTAAAAGGAAATGAATCAATTTCACACCAATCATAATTTTAAGGGCTTAAATGGGCTTTTGCCCTAGCCTATAACTGACATGATGAAGAAAATACTTCCCTTGAGAACCTATGTCAAAAAATAAAGCAAAATCAATCTGAAAAATAAATCATTATTCAAAAAAAGTAATTCGCACTCTCACAAGCAAGTCTTTTTTTTCTTCTATACTGTATTTGGGCACAAAAGGCCAAAAGATCTGCAAACGACTTTTTAGCTATCGCATATACCATTAAGTAATTTTTGATAAAAATGACAATTCCACCCCTTTTGAGGACGGTATCTTCAATGAAATTTTGTTTTTCATTATTAATTGCTCTACTACTACCCCTTTCTGCCCTGGGATTTGGGAAAAACAAAGTTCAGTACCAGCAACTTGAATGGAAATATATGAGTTCTCCCTATTACCAACTCTATTTTCATCAAAATCAGTCCCCTCTGCCAGAAATTTCCTATCGCTGGCTGGACCAAATTCATAAAAATCTCAGTGAGCGCTTCAATTTTTTTAATGAGGAACAACTACCAATCATTATTTATAGTGACCATAACACCTTCCAGCAAAGTAATATAATTAACCAAATAATACCCGAAGGCGTAGGTGGCTTCACCGAAATTTTAAAAAACAGAGTAGCACTCCCTTTTAATGGTTCTTATGAAGAGTTTCGTCATGTTTTGCATCATGAGTTGGTCCATGCCTTTGTGTTTAGCTTTTTCAGTGAACGCTCAGTATTTCTGCGTAGCCAGGCTATGCAGGTCCCCCTTTGGTTTCATGAAGGAATTGCAGAATTTCTGTCACTTGGCTGGAATAGTGAAGCCGATATGTTCTTGATGGATTGTATGGTTAATGGAACAGTGCCGCTTCCGGGCCCGGCAATGAATGGGTATATGGCCTACAAAGGCGGACAATCATTTCTCCACTTTCTCCATTCAATTGGTGGTGATAGTCTGTTTAACTCCTTCTTAAGAGACTTTAAGGACAGACGATCTGTAGAAGAATCAATAAAGAAAACGTTCAAGAAGGATTTAAATGAGCTGGGGAGAGAGTGGCATCAGGAACTAAAACGTTTATACTGGCCTGAAATAGGAACCAGAATTGAGCCTTCAAGACAGGGCAAAAAGGTTACAGAAAAATTACACGGCAATTTTCATCTTCGTCCACGGCTATCACCTGATGGGTCAAAAATTGCCTTTTTCAGTGATGTAGCAGATTATACCAGAATTGTAATCACCACCAGAGAGGGCGAAAAACTACAAAGCATAAGTCATCATGGATATGGGAGTTTGATTGAATCATTTTACCCATTCCGTAGTGGAGTTTGCTGGTCGCCTGATGGATCAAAAATTGCATTCATTGCAAAGCGAAATGGTAAAGACGAGATACGGCTAGTCGATATAGAACAAAATAAACTTGTAGAGGTTATCGATTTTCCCTTCTCGACTATAAGTAACCCTGACTGGTCCCCTGATGGTGAAAAACTCATTTTCACCGCCATAGATAACGGCAGACAAAACATCTACATGTACTGTTTCGAAACAAAAAGAACGGTTGCTCTGACAAATACCATAAGCGATCAGAGTCACCCACGCTTTTCACCTGATTCCCGATTTGTTATCTATTCAGCGCAAGACACCTCCGGAGTAGCAAACAGACACTTTTATACTTACGGTAGGCTATCTTCAAACATCGAAATCTTTGATACAGAAAACAATGAAACAAGAGTCTTCACCAACTCAAAATGGAATGATACGTACCCCTGTTTCTCACCTCAGGGTGACTCCATTCTCTTTGTTTCAGACAGAAACGGTATCAACAACCTCTACATTGCCCCTCTTTTTGCACCTGACAGTGCTAAACCTCTCACTGACTATCTTGGGGGAACTTCGTCACCTGACTGGTTCCCTGATGGAACAATCGGGTTTAATCATTTTAAGAGAATGAGTTGGGATATTTATCTTGTGGAAGACCCTCTTTCCGAGCTCCAATCCGATACCCTTAAGCTCACACAATGGGTTAATTCTATGCATCATAGTGAAAATAAGTTCTTTGACGTTTCAAGACTTGCTCCAACAACGAAATCTAACGAAAGTACCGAGGACACCTTAAGTTCGGATGAAAGTATTTACAGTCAGAATGAACAGGAACTGGATTCCCTGAAAGTCGACTTTGAAACAGAACAAGAAATTGAATCTACAAAGAAAGAGCAGGTATCTTTAAAAATTCCTGAGCCATCACCGTATCGACTTTCATTTACGCCTGATATAGTAAGCGCAGGTCTGGGTTTTACCCCTTACTATGGAATGGCCGGTCAGATAATGCTTTCGTTCAGTGATCTTATGGGTGACCACCTTATTACAACAGCTGCAAACATTCAGGGTAATTTCAATGAATATGTATACCTTTTCCTCTCATATTTCAATAGGCGTAACCGAGTTGATATAGGTGGTGGTGGGTATTTTAGCAAAGATTACACTCTGGAAGGCTTCGATGACATTTTTCATGACACTGAAATCGGTGGCTTTTTACAAGTTAGATATCCTTTTTCTATTTTTTCCCGACTCGAATTAGACCTTTTTGGGAAAAGAGTAAAGCGCAGGCCTTACAACAGTGAAGGTGAATCTAAGGTCTCTCATGTAGCACTTCCATCTCTTACATATACCTATGATGACATTTTGTGGGGGATTACAGGTCCACTGAGGGGAACGAGAGCAAGGGCAAGAGTGACACTTTCCCCCCCCGTGAAACTAGTTGATGAGCCATTTCTTTCCTTTGACGGCGATATACGCTCCTACATGCATATCAACCGACGTTTTGTCTGGGCAAATAGGTTAAGAGGTGGTGCAAGTGTTGCACTTGGCGATGCAAGCACTTCTGCAAGAAAATATTTTCTTGGAGGAAACGACAATTGGTTCAATTTTGAAGTTAACAGAGACAATTATGAAAACAGTGTAGGTGATTTTTTCTATTCGGAAATCATTTCTCCACTGCGCGGCTTCAACCTGCTTGACATAACTGGTGAAAGAGCTATCCTTCTGAATTCTGAGCTGCGTTTTCCTTTTATCCGCGAAATATCACTTGTATGGCCCCTGCCTATTCGTGTCCGCTATATAAACGGTGCTATGTTTGTAGATGCCGGCAATGCTTGGGACAGATCAGATCAAAACACTTCCCTTCCCGTGCCGCCAAAACTTTATGGGGGATTTGGATTTGGAATGAGAGCAAACCTGGGAATGTTTGTTCTTCGATTCGATCGGGGATGGCCAACAGACTGGAAACGAATTACAGGATCAGCAATTAACTATTTCTCTCTCGGTGCAGAATTTTAAGCCTAAGGAGTAAACAGACAGCTCAGAACCAGGGGTTAAATAAAAAAAGCATCTTTTACTTAACTCCAATTTTTAGGCACAAAACTATTCCCACTCAATAGTTGCTGGTGGCTTGTGGGTTATATCAAAAAATATGTCGCCAATTCCTTTTATAGCAGAAGCATTATTAAGAATTGTCTCCAAAGTCTCTTGCGCAAGAGGTACAAAACGAGCAGTCATAGCTTCCTGTGAAACGATAGGCCTCAAAACAACACATTCTTCACCAGATTGATTTATCAAAGGTAGCAAAACCACCGGCATCTGCCAGATTTCACCATACTCTCCGGATTTATGAAGAGCTTCGGTAACTACTTTATCGACACTCCTCAGTTTGTCAAGACGCTCACGGGTAAGATATGCCTTATGGAGCTTATATTGATTGTTTCCCTGAGTATTGAGTCCATATATCACCCGGTTAACACTTTTCAAATTGTTTGTAATTCTGGTAGAAATTGATTCAAGTGCAGTCCAATCCGGTTTTTCTCCACAGATCAATGCTGGGTAAGCATATGTTCTTTCATCACCCTGAACTCCAACACTTCGAATAGGGAGAATAGAAGCACTGTAGCCACTATCAGCAGTTATATTTTCAAGTTGATCCTGATCTTGCTGCGAAATCACCACTTGTGCCCCATCTGAACATAAGGTCCTAACACCTAACCCTGGTCCAGGAAAGGGATGGCGCCATACTAAACTCTTTGGAATACCCAGAGCCTCTCCAAGCTCTCTTACTTCATCTTTATAAAGCTGAGCAAGTGGCTCCACTACCAGCCCCTTTTCAATAAGCTCAAGAATAACATCCACCCTGTTATGGTGTGTCTTAATCTTATCGGAGTGTGTAGTACCAGCACTTTCTATCATATCAGGGTAAATTGTACCCTGAGCCAGTATCCACTCATCAGAGTTTAAGCCTAATTTCTCAAAGGCCTTTTCCTTTACTGTGATAAACATTTTTCCGATAATGGCACGTTTCTGCTCCGGGTCACTTACTCCATCAAGAGCTGTAAGAAAATCCTGTGATGCATCCTCAATTTTTAGGTTATCATACCCGTTTTCGTGCATGTACTGAAGAACAGCTGAAGATTCCTGGTGACGCATTAAACCATTATCGATATGAAGCCCCAAAACCTTCTGCGGACCAAGAATTTTGTTTAAAAGCGTAAACGCAACAGTAGAATCAACCCCGCCGGAAACAAGCAGAAAGACTTTTTTGTCGCCACAACGATCTCGTATTTCAGACTCTATCTGTTCAATGAAAGCATCAGAATTCCAAGCTCTTGAACATTTACATATATCGATAAAATTACCCAGGATTTTCATCCCATTTGGAGTATCTGTTACTTCAGGATGAAACTGAAGGCCAAATATTTGCCTTTTTCTATCTCCAACAGCAGCGGTCGGACAATTCTCTGTAGTTGCTAAAATTTCAAAACCCGATGGAAGCATCTCGACAGAATCGCCATGACTCATCCAAATCTGCTCATTTTCTGAAAGGCCGGCTAAAATATCCACCGCCTTAAGCACACTCATTGCAGCTCGCCCATATTCTCTGAATTTGCCTCTGCAGATTTTTCCCCCAAGAGTTCTGGCCAGGACCTGATGACCGTAGCAAAGACCCAATACGGGTATCCCAATATCGATTAGCCCCGGATCAATGACCGGACTTTCATTTTCAAGAACACTACGAGGCCCACCGGAAAGAATTATTCCCCTAAACTCTTTTAACCTACTTGTCTGCACATCGCAGGGAAGAATCTCTGAATACACCCCCAGGCGTCTAATCCTGTTTGCAATCAGATGTGAATATTGTCCCCCAAAATCCAATACCGCTATTTTCTCTAAACCTTGTTCTGTCATCTTTGAATTCCCTGAAAGTCTTAAACTACTGCTATATTGCAAAAAAGTTGTTTTAATTCTATATTAAATTAGAGTAAAACTAAAACAAAAACCGAAAATAGTATTAATTACAGTCAAACAATAGAAAAATTTAAATCTTCCAGCAAAATGGTTAAAAAATTATGTCCTCTCAGCATACCACACCAGAATATGTCAGAAAACCACTAAGAAATTTTTTCATCAAAAAATCGATTCAAACACGAGTCGTCGTACACCTGTTTGTGGCAATGACCTTTTCGGCAATCATTACCACTGCATTGCTTAGCTTTTTTTACCTGAAACGATTTGATGGTGGTAGTTTTTATTTTATGAGCAGCAATATTATGGAAGATTTGCAGCTTATCAGAGTTCTCAGCATTGTACTGCCTGCTCTAATAGTAGCTGAGATAAGCAGTATCTTTATAGCGCTTACCCTAGGGCTTTTTACATCGCGTAAAATAGCTGTCCCGGTGTATAAGATCGAACGATGGGCTTCCCGGCTAAGGGCAGGTAAGTTAAACACCTATATGGGTTTTAGAGAAAAAGAGATGGCTGAGTTGTCATCCCAGTGTAATGCTGTAAGCGAATTTTACAGAGAACTATTAACTCAAATAAAAAACAGTACAGTACTGATCGAAAACAATCGCAATGACAACTCAACTATAAATACGCAACTCCAGCAGATAAAAACGATACTGGATAAAGTTGAGTTAGATTAATACCCCATCTCTTTTAGTTCTTCAAACATTTTTTTTGCTGCCCTGTTAAGCTTTTCAGGTGTACGCACATGAACACGGACAAGAAGATCACCTTGCTCTCTTCTATTAACCACCGGAAGCCCCTTTGACCTCAGTCGAAAAGTTTTCTCGGATTGTGTTCCTGATGGAATCTTTAGGTTCACTTTTCCATCCAAAGTAGGTATAGTCTTTGAGACCCCAAGCGCTGCATCTGAAAAAGACAGATCGATATCACAGGTAAGATCAGCTCCATGACGTTTAAAAAACTCATGAGGTTTTTCTGAGATTAATACTATTAAGTCCCCTGATGGGCCTTTATTTGGCCCCGCATTTCCCTTTCCCGGCACATTGATATAGTTACCTTCAGAAACACCAGCGGGAATATCAACCTCAATAGTAGAGTCTACCTTTTGTAATCCGGTACCGGTACAGGCATTGCATTTATCTGCAACCACATATCCCTCACCCCTGCATGATGGGCACACGCTTTCCTGAATTACCTGGCCAAAAAATGAGTTTGCAACCTGGCGCACCCTGCCACTTCCCTGGCATGTCTGACACACATTTCGCTTCCCGCTTTTTGATCCGGTACCCTTACATACTGAGCAGTGATCCATTCTTTTAAGTTTCAGCGTTTTTTTCACCCCTGTGGCAATCTCCTCCAGAGAAAGGGAGAGTCTTATCTGAAGATCTTTACCACGGGCAGCACCACCTCCAGCGCCTCTTCGGCCTCTTGAGCCTCCCCAGCCAAAAAGATCACCAAAAATGGAATCACCACCAAAATCATTCATGAACGCACGAAGTGCATCAGAGATATCAAACCCCCCGGCTCCAAAACCTCCAAAACCACCCCCGCCTGCAGCAGCCCCTTCAAAGGCAGCATGCCCAAACTGATCATACTGCTGTCTCTTTTGAGGATCTTTTAGTATTTCATAAGCCTGAGTGGCATCACGGAACTTTTCCTCGGCTTCCTTGTCACCGGGATTTTTATCGGGATGATATTTAACGGCCAATTTTCTATAAGCCTTCTTTATTTCATCCTCACTTGCATCTCTGGATACACCTAATATTTCATAATAATCAGATTTGGCCATTTTAGAATTTCCAGTATTAAATTTAAAATTTCGCTACTTCTGAGACGAGCCACTGGATACAATCACTCTTGCATGCTTTACAACTCTTTCCTTGATTTTGTATCCCCTCTCAAATACCTCAGCTATATGATCTTCAGGAATTTTTTCATTGTCTGCTTTCATTAAGGCATCATGAATCTGAGGATCAAATTCTTCCCCTGGCTCACCAAAGGCTTGCAATCCATTTTTTTCCAGCACACTAACAAATTTTGTATAAATAAGCTCGGTACCCTCCAGAAACTGTTTGAGCTCTCCGCCCTGCTCAGCAGCTTTAATTGCACGCTCAAAATTCTCCCTAACCTCTACAAGCTCAAGCATCAGTTTCTCATTAGCAGTTTCTACTAAACGCTCGTAGTCCCTGCTTGCTCTTTTTTTGTAATTTTCAAACTCTGCCATCAGCCTGACGTATTTATCATTCGTTGCCTCAAGCTCGGCTTTGAGTGAATCAAGTTCACTTACTTCAGGCGCTTCCTTTTCCTGGAGCTCTTCTTCTTGCTGGCTCTCAGAGCTATCCTCTTTTAGCTCTTCCTGATCTTTGGATGCTTCTTTCTGGTTTTGATTTTGCTGTTTCTCAACCTCTTCCTCATTAGTAGCCATTCTTAAAACCTCTCTTTTAGATTATCCCAGCGTCTTTTTTTGGTTAATACGAAAAAAAGGAATAAAGGAAAATAAATAACGCCGCAGAGCATATTCAGGTATACAATTCACCCAACAACTTAGCAGTATAGCTTACAGCAGAAACCATTTGTGGATATGGCATGCGCTTTGGACCAATAACCCCTAAACTACCGGTCATGCTTCCGACTTTATAGGTGGTTTTTATGATACTAAAGGAACGGAGCTGAACTTTGCTGTTCTCACCACCTATTGAAATGACAACTTCCGGGCGAGAATGTTTCCTATTCTCTGCCTCAAACAGATGCATCAAGAGCCTTTTTTCCTCAAGGATCTCAATAACAGCCCCGATTCGATCTCTACTGAAAAACTCAGGCTGAAGTATAACGTTGGTTTCACCATCAGCATATACCTCCTCCTGTTCATTTTCTTCAATAATCTTCCTTAATGACGGTACAAGTAACTTTATCACTCCAAGCTCAACCTCACCCACATCCCTTAACTCATTTAGGTGATCCTCACACATCTGGGCCAATGTTTTACCACTGAAGCGTGCATTAAGGATATTGCACGCACTCACCAATCGGTCGTGTGAAAGCTCAGTGTGCAACTCGACCACCATGGTTTTAACAAACCCCGAGTCGATAGCAACATTCATCAAATACCGTCCATTACCAACCGAAAATACGTGAATCGTACGAAATACACCTTTTCTCAGCTTTGGGGCAAGAATCACACCTAACTGATTAGTTGCCCTGCTCAAAGCCTTTGAAGCCGCTTCCATCAACAGATGCAGATCCGCCTGGTCAATAGTCACGATCGAATTACGAATGCTCTGCTTTACCTGCTCGGGCAGATCAATAGGCCCCATCATTCTATCGACATAATAGCGATATCCCTTATCTGTAGGTACACGACCAGCAGAGGTGTGCGGTTGGGTAATAAATCCCCTATCTTCAAGATCCCCCATTACATTTCTAATTGATGCAGCAGAGATCTCAAATCCGTTTTGTTTTGAGAGATATCGAGAGCTTGTAGGAGCAGCACTAAGGATAAAGTTCCTCACTATTGCTTCCAACACCCTCTGTTCTCTATCTGTAAGCATTTCCGGTTCCATATACTCCGGTACCGAAGTGGCAGGTTTTACGCTACAGGAGCACAGAAAAAAGCGCTCCTGTAGCATGGATTAACTATTGTGGTACAATTTACGGTATTACGAATTTGGAATGCAATTATTACATCATACCACCCATACCGCCCATACCACCCATACCGCCCATGCCATCCATGCCGCCCATACCAGGAGCGCCACCGGCAGGTGCCTCGTCTTCCTTAGGCATCTCAGAGACGATACATTCAGTGGTAAGAACGAGGCTTGCAATACTTGCAGCATTCTCAAGCGCAGTACGTGTTACCTTGGTAGGATCGATAACACCAGCCTCAATAAGGTCTTCATACTTATTGGAATAAGCATTGAAACCATATGAGCCTTTACCGTTCTTTACCTCATTGCATACAACTGATGATTCCAGACCGGCGTTGGAAACAATCATGCGCAGAGGTTCTTCGCATGCTCTGCGGATAATATCTACGCCGATATTTTCATCATTGTCATCAAGCGTGAACCCATCAAGTGCACTTGCAGAGCGAATCAGTGCAACTCCACCACCAGCTACAATCCCTTCTTCAACTGCAGCACGGGTTGCATGAAGAGCATCCTCAACTCTTGCCTTCTTCTCCTTCATTTCTGACTCAGTTGCTGCACCGATGTTTATCACTGCAACACCACCGGCTAACTTGGCAAGGCGCTCCTGGAGCTTTTCACGATCATAATCAGATGTAGTTTCCTCAATCTGTTTTCTGATCTGATTAACACGTCCCTTGATGTCATCAGTTTTTCCAGCACCCTCGATAATTGTAGTATTTTCCTTATCGATAGATACTCTTTTTGCCTGACCCAGTGAATCGATTGTAGTGTTTTCGAGCTTAAAACCGGCTTCTTCAGATACAAGAATACCACCTGTGAGTACAGCAATATCCTCAAGCATTGCCTTACGACGGTCACCGAAACCCGGAGCTTTCACTGCAGCGATCTTAAGCGTTCCGCGAAGCTTATTGACAACTAGTGTAGCAAGCGCTTCGCCCTCTACATCCTCTGCAATAATAAGGAGTGGTTTACCCATCTGAGCGACTTTTTCCAGAATAGGCAGAAGATCCTTCATGGCACTTACCTTCTTATCGAAAATAAGAATCATTGGATCATCAAGGATACATTCCATAGTTTCTGGATTCGTTACAAAATAGGGAGAGAGGTAGCCGCGATCAAACTGCATCCCTTCAACGACTTCAAGGTTTGTCTCAATACCCTTAGCCTCTTCAACAGTGATCACACCGTCTTTACCAACCTTTTCCATTGCATCGGCAATAAGATCACCAATTTCTTTGTCATTGTTGGCAGAGATAGCACCAACCTGAGCGATCTCTTTTTTTCCGGCGATAGGTTTAGAATCTTTCTGAAGCCTGTCAACAATTACTCTGACGGCTTTATCAATACCCCGTTTAACGGCCATAGCGTTAGCACCGGCTGTTACATTTTTGATTCCAAAACGGGAGATGACCTGAGCCAACACAGTAGCAGTGGTAGTACCATCCCCAGCGATATCACTGGTTTTTGATGCCACCTCTTTAACCATCTGTGCACCCATATTTTCAAACTTGTCCTCAAGCTCGATTTCTTTTGCCACAGTAACACCATCTTTGGTAACCGTTGGTGAACCAAAGCTTTTCTCAAGTACTACATTACGTCCACGTGGCCCCAGTGTAACACGAACCGCACCGGCAAGAACATCAATACCTTTTAGCAGCTTATCACGTGCAGTGATATCGAAGGCGAGTTGCTTTCCAGCCATAAATAATCTCCTCTATCTAAATGGTTTAAAATTTAACTGTTTTAATCAGGAATTAAAGAGTTGCAAGAACATCGCTTTCACGCATAATGAGGTATTCCTCGTTATCGATAGTCACTTCGGTTCCAGAGTACTTTCCATAAAGCACCTTATCACCCTCTTTAAGGGTCATTTCAATTTTCTGTCCACTGTCACTGATTTTTCCTGCACCAACAGCAACGACTTCCCCTTTTTGTGGTTTTTCCTTTGCATTATCAGGGATGATAATACCGCCTGCAGTTTTCTCTTCGGCACCCATGGGCCGAACGATGATCCGGTCTGCCAGTGGTTTTACGTTCATAATACCTACTCCCTTCGAATGTTGAATAATAATTGGAACTATAAGCTTAATTTTTTGTTAGCACTCATTGAGTGTGAGTGCTAACAGCTATAATTTAAAGTCATTAAACAGTGGTGTCAAGCTTTTTTTATGGACCAGACACTTTTTTTATCGTACAATCTCTTAAAAACGTATTTAGTTGAGCAATGCATTCCTTGAAGCAATAATTGAGCCAAAAAAAACACCAGAAATGTTGATACAACCATTACTTAATACTCTCTCCAGGCTTGGGCTCTCTGAGTCGGAGCAATTTATTATCCTACGGGTTACAAAGTATTCACTGGCTCTTTGCCTCGTTGCAGTAGTGGGCTTCTGGGCAGCTACCTTTTTTACTCACAAAACAACAAATGTACCACTATCCTCATCCGGTTCCCAGCAAAATTTGTCCTTAAACACCCTCGACCTTAAGGCTCACCGATATATCGCCAATTCCCTGATGCAAAAAGGGCAACCTGAAAAAGCTATCAATCATTTTCACAGGCTGCTTGAGACTGATAGCGAAGAGTTCGGTATCAGGAAAAATCTTGCAAATGCATATCTGAATGCAGGACATTTTGAGGAAGCACTTTCTGCACTAAAACAACTTCTTAAAGAAGACACACCCGATTCGTTACACGCTGTTCTTCAGGCCCAAAAGGGTATCACACTCTTTTACCTGGGCGAGCATAATAGAAGTTTAAATGCCCTTAGAAGTAGTCTCGATATTGCACCAAACACGCCTGAAGCACTCTGTTTTATGGGACAGATCGAAGCTTCCAGATCTATTCCCTCCCCGCAGGCTGAGAAGTTACTTAAAAGAAGCATTGAAGTGGATTCTCAGTATGTGGAAGGTTGGTACCAGCTTGCCCGCTACTATACTCAGACAGGAGAGTATTTAGAAGCCCGAAAACTTCTACTTGAAGCATTACATATTAACCCCCTTCATGAGAGAAGTCATTCACGTCTGGGGATGGTATATTATTATCTAAATAAAGCCGATGCGTCCTTGAGGTCATACAAAACAGCCTTAGCCCTTAATCCCGATGATTTCAATACCAGATACAACCTGGGCAAACTTTATTACACTCTCATCGGCGATACACACAAAGCTCTTCACCAGTTCAATCGTGCACTTGAAAAATACCCGTACCATCCAGAAGCTAACTTTAAATCAGGCCTTATTTGTTTAAAAAACGGGATGGTAAAAGAAGCTATCAGGTTTTTTACCAATTCGCTCAAGCAGACTCCAGGCGATGTCCGTAAACTGTTACAACTTGCCAATGCTTATGAACGACTGGGCAACAGAGATGAGGCGTTAAGAGTATACCGCAAGATTACAGATATAGACCCTCTTAACAGTATAGCTTTTCGAAAAATTAGAAGTTTATCGGATTGAGTAAGATGTTTTCATTATCTTTAATTCAGGTTCATGTAATATGTATCTATTTTTCTGATTATATTCTTGATTTAGTCTGCAAATAATTGTATTCTACAAACATACAGGTTCTGATTACTAACTATAACTATAAACACCTGCACTAAGTTGGGAGGAGACTAAAAGGTGGGAAACATAACAAAAAAAGATTTGGTCGAACAGATTTCAGATCGTACAGGATTAACACAGGTTGATACTAAAATTGTGGTAGAGTCATTTCTTGAAGCACTCTCCACGGCGATGTTGGACGGTAATAATATCGAAATACGGGGTTTTGGCAGATTTAAAGTCAAAGAGAAAAATGCTCGCACAGCACGCAATCCCCGCACTAATGAATTTATCCAGGTCGAAGCAGGCTATAAGCCGGTCTTTGAAGCATCAAAGGAGCTGCGCAAGAGAGTTAATGATGCAATCATGGGTCCATCAGAAGAAGTTGACTCCCAAACCCTTTCTACGAGCTAATACAACTCCGGTAAAAAGCCGGGGTTTGCCCCCTAATTGAATTATCGATTGTTCAGTGGTGGTTTATCTGCTCAACTCTTTTGAACGATTAGCGGCTTTAACAACTGCATTCATCACAGTGTGCTTAAAGTTTCCCTGTTCCAGTGCAAAAAGCCCTTGTATTGTAGTCCCTCCGGGTGATGTTACTTTAGCTTTTAAAACAGAGGGATGTTCTGAAGCTTTAAGCACCATCTGTGCAGCACCAATTACGGTTTGAGCCGCAGATTCAAGGGCAGTAGTGAAGGGTAGACCGGCACTAACTCCACCTTCTGCAAGGGCTTCGATAAAGCTATATACAAAAGCCGGACCACTACCTGAAAGTCCGGTTATAGCATCCATCAACTCTTCCTTGATTTCAACAACTTTACCACATGCACCGAAGATGGTTTTGACTAAATTGGAGTCCGCTTCTGTACAGTTTGGGTTCATAGCGTAAGCACTCAAACCTTCACCAATTAAAGCCGGTGTGTTAGGCATAACTCTACAAATCCGTAAACTTTTTGCCAATTTATTTTGCATAAATGAAGTACTTATACCAGCAGCGACAGAGATTATAAGTGATTGAAAATTCTTTTGGTCAAATAGCGGCCTGATAGTAGTAAGGGCATCCTCAAAGTCAGTAGGTTTAACAGAAAGGATGATCACATCAGGCGATTGCCACTTTGCAGGCACGGTCTTATGTACCCTCAAATCCAAATCGTCCAGAGCAGAACTTTCTTTATCGAAGGCATGGATGGTTACATCATCACCAAATGATTTAAGAAGGCCACCAATCAGGGCCTTCCCCATATTACCACACCCAAAAACAGCTATATCCATTTTCCTTCTCCGGGTAGAAACGCTCTTTAGCTTTTCATCACATCCAAAAATTCTCTGTTGTTCTTAGTGTTGGACATTTTCTCTCTAAGAAACTCCATCATCTCAACAGGGCTCATCGTTGCCAGAAACTTTCTCAGAATCCACATTCTGTTAAGTTCCTCTTCGCTAAGCAACAACTCCTCTTTCCGAGTTCCGCTTCTGAGCAAGTCCATAGCAGGGTAGATACGACGATCAGCAATTTTTCTATCAAGCACAAGTTCCATATTCCCGGTGCCTTTAAATTCTTCAAAAATAACCTCATCCATCCGGCTGCCTGTTTCGATAAGCGCAGTTGCTATGATGGTTAAGCTACCACCGTTATCGATGTTTCTTGCAGCACCGAAAAATCTCTTAGGTTTGTAGAGGGCTTGAGAGTCGACACCACCGGAGAGTATACGCCCGGAGTGTGGTGCTACCGTATTATGAGCACGGGCAAGACGGGTAATACTATCCAGTAAAATTACGACATCCCGGTTATGTTCTACCAAACGTTTGGCCCTCTCAATTGCCATCTCTGCTACTACAACATGTCGCTCGGCTGGTTCATCAAAGGTAGAACTAATTACTTCAGCTTTAACAGAGCGCTGCATATCAGTAACTTCTTCCGGACGTTCATCTATTAACAGAACTATCAGAGATGATTCTGGATGGTTGTGAATGATAGCATTGGCGATCGTTTTTAAAAGAACGGTTTTTCCTGTTCTCGGTGGAGCAACAATCAACCCACGCTGCCCTTTCCCTATAGGAGTTAACAAATTCATTATCCGGGTAGCACTATCTTTTTTGTTGTATTCCAGATTAAATCGCTCATCGGGAAACAGCGGTGTCAAATCATCAAAATTTATCTTTTTCTTACACTCTTCGGGATCCTCATAGTTAACCATCTCAACCCGTAAAAGAGCGAAATAGCGCTCTGAATCTTTGGGTGGTCTAACCTGACCGGATACAGAATCACCGGTTTTAAGATAGAACCGTTTGATTTGAGAAGGAGATACATATATATCATCGGGACCGCTCAGGTAGGAGTTTGAAGGTGAGCGAAGGAACCCGAAGCCATCAGACATGATTTCAAGTATACCTTCAGCAAACATCTGCCCACTTTGTGCAGCCTGAGCCTGAAGGATTTTGAAAATCAGTTCCTGGCGGCGAAGACTACGATGTTCTCCTACATTGTGACTTGCGGCCAGATCATTGAGCTCCGTCATTGACATGCTTTTAAGCTCAGCAACATTCATTTAATACACCTCAATTAAAAGGAAGGGTTTATGCTGAAAGTTATATTTCTCTCTTGTGGTTTTTTTCTTCCGAGGGAAACTATCTCCCAGGTTTTTAACTTAGAAACTATCGGGAAATCTAAAACTGTTTATATGAAGGTTTTTGAAACCGAATGCTTTCATGAAGACTATTTAGCACCCGAGCACTCTGCTCTGCCTCACCGTTCCCAGGTACCCTGCCCAATGTCGATAAAATACCTTTTTGGATGGATTCAAATCAATTGAACTACATTACGAGGTCTAACAGGATGCTAAATGTAATGGCAAAAACCATACGACCATAAAATGGTGAAAAACAGAGGTAAAGTCAAGTTTTTTTTCTATTTTCTGCTTTTTTATACATTTCGATTTCAGATCAAATTTATTAATCGACAGTGTATAACTCTCAACCGATTTGTCCTTAGAAAGTTGAACAGTATAACGCCTCTGCATTTTTTACCAACTCTGGTATATTCTTCTGAATAAATTTATATTTACAGGTATTTAGAAAACCATTGAATATGCGTTAGTTGGAAGCATCACTAATAAACAACCAAGGCAAAAATTCACAACCCTGTTTAAGAAAAATGATTAAAGCTAACACTCACGTCCACTCTCCCTATTCTTTTAGCACCTTTGGGTCCATCGATGAAATGGTCACACAAGCTGCAAAAGAGGGTCTTGATGTGCTTGGTATAAATGATTTTAACACATTTGAAGGATATCAGGAGTTTGGTGAAATCTGCCGCAACCACCACATCTATCCTTTATACGGAATAGAGTTCAGAAGTATCAGTGAAACTGAGCAGAAACTTGGTCGCCGGTGGAACGATCCCTATGATGCAGGAATTCTCTATTTATGTGGAAGAGCTTTGCATACCCCTGTCCAAATGTCCCTCGATTCAAAAAACCTAATGAACTCACTATGGAAGCGTAGCCAGGATCATATATGGAAGGTCATCCTAAAACTAAATCAACATCTTAAAGAATGTGGCTTAGATTGTGCACTAAATTATAATTCGATACGCCTCAAATATGCCAAAAATACGGTTCGTGAGCGCCATATAGCTAAAGCTCTGTATGATGAATTGCTTAAAAACCGAACGAATGTATCGGACCTAAACGATGCTTTTAAAACCCTTTTTTCAGTTTCCAGTCTGCCTTTCGATAGTACAGATGCCCCTGCAGTGCAGCAGCAGATCATTAACAGAATCTTTAAATTCAATAAACCTGCTTATGTAGAATACAACGATCAAAATGCTATTAATTGCGCTGATGCAAAAAAGCTGATCACTGAAGCTGGCGGGATACCCTGCTATCCAGTTCTGGGAGATGTATCAAAAACGCCTACCGAAGCTGAAAAAAGTTTAGAAGAACTAATTGACCGACTTAAAAATATGGGTGTTTACGCAGTAGAGTTTATCTCTACCAGAAACAGTATTGAGTACCTAAGGAATTGTGTTAATCACTTCAAAAGAAATGGTTTTTGCATTACATTCGGTACCGAACATAATACCCCCAGCTACTTTCCCCTCATCCCTTCGGCTCGCAATGAAACGCCTTTTGATCCTGCACTTAAATCAGTAGCCAGTGACGGAGCCTGCATTCTTGCAGCTCACCAGGAGCTTATAAATAAGTCCCGGTCAGGATTTGTGGATAATGAAGGAAAGGTGACTGTAAACGCCTGCAATTTACATAAATTTATTGATTTTGGTAAAAACATTTTGTATAAAAAACGAAAACAACGCATCAAAAGCACTTGAGAAAGAGGGGTAGCTTTTGTTACAGTTTAGAATTGGATCCATACTAACCACTCTTGTAGTTGTTTGTATGATAGGATGTTATGAAGAGGAGGGTGAAAGAAGTATTCCACGCACCCCTGATGTTCATTTTGTACCAACACCACACAAAGTTGTAGACGTAATGCTTAACCTTGCAGATGTTCAAAGGGATGATATCGTTTATGATCTTGGTTGCGGTGATGGGCGAATAGTAATTGCTGCTGCAAAAAAGAGTGGGTGTAGGGCATGGGGATTTGATATTGACCCTGAGATGGTTGCAATCTCAAGAGAAAACGTACGCAAAGAGAGGGTTCACAGACTCGTCACTATCGAAGAAAAAGACATTTTTGAACTCGATTTAACTGAAGCCACTGTTATCACCCTGTATCTACTTCCCCACTTAAATGTTCAATTGCTTCCACAACTCGATGAATTAAAACCAGGTACCAGAATTGTCTCTCATGCATTCAATATTGCCGGAATAAAACCAGATGTTGTGGCAAGAGTTTATAGAGAGGATGGTGGAGTAAGTTTCGTTTTCATGTATACAACTCCGCTTGAAAGGGTTTCGGATGAGGAGTTTGAGGATATCTTTGATGAGGACGAGCTTGAAACAACACCAGGATAAATCAGGTTTGAACAACAAAACCGGTAATGTTTTTTGCAAAGAAAACAATGATACCTGTTTTGGCATTTTTATTGCACTATTATTTAAACTATTGCATACTAATAATTTGAGCGGAATCTCTGAACGTTCTCTTCTTCAGAAGTCTTCAGATTGCTTTTTTTTCCGCTTTATCTATTTACACACAATCTCATCGGTGAGATATTTCATGACTCTTTTTACTTTGATACTACTACACACAGCAAGAAAGTATTGCTTCCATCACAGTAGTTTCCCATTTCGGGGAGGCAAATCATGTACATAGTCCAGGTTGCCTCAGAGCTAGCCCCTTTGGCCAAAGTTGGTGGACTTGCGGATGTCGTTTGCGGTCTTTCATGGGAACTTTCTATAAGGGGGAATGAAGTAGAGGTTATACTTCCAAAATATGACTGCATGCGTTATGATCAAATCTGGGGCCTTACTCCTTCTTTTAACGATCTTTGGGTTCCATGGTTTGGGGGGGGCGTCCACTGTACTGTTTGGTTTGGATTTGTGCATGGCAGGAAATGTTTCTTTATCGATCCTCATTCTGGTGATAATTTTTTTAACCGAAATACATTTTATGGATGTAATGATGATGTCCTCAGGTATGCCTTTTTTAGTAAAGCTGCTTTGGAATTTCTGCTTCAAAGTGGAAAACGTCCTGATATAATCCATTGCCATGATTGGCAAACCGGCCTTCTACCGGTAATGCTTTTTGAACAGTACACTCATACTGATATGCAGTTTCAAAGGGCCTGTTATACAATCCATAACTTTAAACATCAGGGAATTTTTGGCCATGAAGTGCTTCATGCAACCGGGCTTGGCAGACCTGAGCATTTTTTTGATCACAACCGTTTAAAAGATAACCACAATCATCTGGCACTTAATTGTATGAAGGGCGGAATAGTTTATTCCAACTTTGTTACCACAGTGTCGCCACATCACGCTTGGGAGGCTCGCTTTACAGACCAAGGCTACGGTCTTAACCACACACTCCACCAGCATCACCAGAAATTTGGCGGCATTTTAAATGGTATCGATTACGCAACATGGAATCCAGAAATCGACCCTCTTCTTGCAGCCCGCTATTCAGCTGAAACAATTCAGGACAAATACATAAACAAAGAAGCTCTGAGAGATCGTCTTTGGCTTAATAGAGGAGTTAAGCCAATAATTGCATACATTGGGCGACTTGATGAACAAAAAGGGTTAGATCTCGTATACCACTCAATACACCATGCATTGAGTAGAGACGCTCAGTTTGTGCTGCTTGGAACAGCTTCCAATCATTCAATACACTGCAAATTTCAGGACCTCAAGCACCAACTCAACGACAATCCTGATTGCCATATAGAACTAAGTTTTAATGAGGAGCTTTCTCATCTTATTTACGCTGGAGCTGATATGGTGATTGTTCCAAGCGCATTTGAACCTTGCGGACTCACACAAATTATTGCCCTAAAATATGGAACAGTTCCAATAGTCCGCTCTGTTGGCGGTCTCTCTAGCACTGTTTTCGATTACAATTACAGCGAAAAACCCATGCTGTCACGCAATGGTTACACTTTTGATAATTTTGATACTTACGCTGTTGAATCGACTCTAAATCGTACTATAGGGCTTTACTATGACTTTCCACATGAATTCAGACAGTTAATGATAAATGGAATGAACTGTGATTACTCTTGGAATCATCCTGGGTCACATTATGTAAATATATTTAACCTTATAAGACACAAATAGGCAACTGGAAAGGAGCATCGCATGAAGGATTCACATTCTCAGTCCGATACTATTGATGGTCTCCCCAATATTATGGTTGTAAAAGAAACAGAAGATGTGGTTAATTCTTCCAAAGGTAAGGCTGTTTATACTCCCAATTCTAAGATTAATTTCAATTCCATAAAAAGCGCATGTGCAATTGCACTGCACATGCATCAGCCCCTGATTCCTGCGGGCGGGTCTGATTTAAGTAGTGCTGAGTTGATCTCTAATCTTCAGCACATGATGGAAAACCAGGGTATTGGTGATAATCACAATGCTCCAACTTTCGCCTGGTGCTACAAAAGAATGGGTGAGTTTGTCCCTCAGCTTTTAAGCGAAGGTAAAGAACCTCGGGCGATGTTGGAATACTCCGGTACGCTGTTTTATGGTTTAAAAAAAATGGGGCTACACGATGTTTTAGATGCGCTTAGGAATGTAACCGTAAATCCGGAAATGCGCCACACCATCGAATGGCTTGGTTGCCCCTGGGGGCACGCGGTGGCACCGTCTACTCCGGTGCAAGATTACAAATTACACGTCAAAGCCTGGCAGCAACACTTTGCTTCCATTTTTGGAAATGAAGCATTAAGCAGGGTTCGAGGTTTTTCTCCTTCGGAAATGGCTCTTCCAAACCATCCTGATATTGCATATGAATTCGTTAAAACTCTGAAGGACTGTGGTTATAGCTGGGTTCTTGTTCAGGAACATACTGTAGAGCAGGAAAATACCGGACACGGCCTCGAAAAGAAACATCTACCCCACCTACTCGTATGCAAAAACAGCGAAGGCAAAGAGATTAGTATCGTTGCACTAATTAAAACTCAGGGAAGTGACACAAAGCTTGTTGCACAGATGCAACCATACTACGAAGCGACCAGTTTGTCCAGATGGGAACTTGCAGGCAAACAGGTACCACCACTTGTAACACAAATTGCTGATGGAGAGAACGGTGGAGTAATGATGAATGAGTTTCCACCAAAATTCCAGGAAGTCGTTCGCAATGCAAGCGGATCTGAAGTGCCTTTAATGAATGGAACTGAATACCTGGAGCACCTCTTTTCCATTGGAATCACGGAACATGATCTACCTAGAATTCAGCCCCTTTTACAGAAAAGAATCTGGGATAGGGTTAATCCTGGTGACGGCCCCGAAAAGCTAAATAAATCTATTGAAGAACTTAAAAAAGAGGACGGAAGTTTCCATGTAGAGGGAGGAAGCTGGACCAGTGACATTTCCTGGGTTAAAGGTTATCAGGATGTACTTGACCCTATCGATAAATTGAGTGCTCAATTCAACCAAAAAGTGCTCGAAAATGGAGCAGAACGAAATGACAGCAAGTATCTAAATGCGCTCTACCACCTGCTGGTTTCTCAAACAAGCTGTTACCGCTACTGGGGACAGGGGATATGGACCGATTATGCAAAAGAGATATGTAGAAGAGGAATGGAAATAGTTAACGCTAACTTTAAATAGGCTTGCCTCAAGACAAAGAGGGTTCTACCCTCTTTGTCTTTGTCACTTGTATATAGACAGTGATCTCTTAAGTTGCAATGTAAAAAAATAAAGAATTTAGGGTGTAATTATTCTTGATGAAGCATATTTATCGATTTTTTTATGCAATTGGTTTTGTTTCTCTTCCAGTATATGTACCATTTCTTCAGGAGAAAAGCAGCTCCAATCTCTCTTCATTGTTCCTGCCCCAAAATCATGACACCCATCTTCGATATTTAGTATTCTTCCCTCTTTATCTAACTGTGAAAAGCGATCAATGCAACGAGCTGCGTAGTATTGAACAATATTATCCATTACCTTTTGTTCATTGTGTGTGTGCTTTGGCATATCTTTTAATATTTCTTTAAAAATAATAGCTGCAGCCTCCATTTTATCTTTTTTAAAATACAGTCTGATACCTTCCTGTAATTTATCCTTCATCTTGTTCTTAAATGCCACCACAGTGGAAGGACTATGGGCATATACTTCATAGACTTCCATCTTTTTGTGGTATCCTTTTACTTTTATTATATCAACAAGCCTGCATTCTTCAAATTCAGTAAGATCTTCAAATATTTCTCTGGTAATAATAATTTCAAGCCCGTAGAGTTTGGCTATATGTTCTAATCGGGAGCAAATATTTACGGCAGCTCCAATATATGTTCTATCAAGTTTTTGCATTCCTCCGATATTCGCTTCAAGTGCATATCCTTTTGATATACTTATTACATTTCCAATCTTTTCAAGCCCAGCAAAGACCAGTTGTTTGTTGTATATCTGTAATCGTCTTCGCATCTCTAGGGCTGCTGTAACGGCTGATGCCCCGTCGGGAAAAACAGCCATGATTGCATCTCCCATTAACTTATCTACTTCTCCACCAGCCTCAAATACAGGATTTATCATCATTTCAAAATACTTATTAATAAATTGAGCCTGAACCTCTGCATTCATCATAGCTGAAGTCAAGGGAGTAAAGTTTCTCATATCACATATAAGAATTGTTTTATCAACAATACGTGGCTTAAAACTACGGGGATCTTTCCCTTCATTAACTTCTGTTAATATTGATGGTCGTACAAAAGTGGAAATAATCATATTACGGGCAAGAAGTTCAGCATTTTTACTTTCAAGAACCAGCCTATTCTTTTCAGCTTCATCGGCTTTTACTCTCATCGATTCCGACTCAAGGGAAATGATATAAAAGACATTAGTAATCAACTTTACAAACCCAAGTACCAATGAAGAAAACCAGCTTA
Organism: Chitinispirillales bacterium ANBcel5; assembly: GCA_029688955.1. Taxonomy (NCBI): domain Bacteria; kingdom Pseudomonadati; phylum Fibrobacterota; class Chitinispirillia; order Chitinispirillales; family Chitinispirillaceae; genus Cellulosispirillum; species Cellulosispirillum alkaliphilum. The sequence continues at coordinate 104,330 of JARUKZ010000006.1, forward strand.
TAGTAAATATTCCAAATGTTTGTAAAAAAATAGCTGTTGAGATTCCGGTGTAGAGCATAAATATAGCGACACCCAGATAAAAGCCCACAGGAAATAAAATTAAAGGCATGTATGCTCTTGATGCAAACAAACCATAAAAAATGCCAGCCCACATCAGCGATACAAACCAATATGTCGCCGTTATATTCATAAGAAACATAAAGGTAAAATATACTGGAAGTATGAGAAACATCACTGTATCATAATATTTTTTTTGAAATGAGGTTAGGTCTTTTTTAAATGGGTAGAATACAAGTGGTAAGGTTATGAGAGCTCCGGCCACTCTAAGATAAATTGAATCCCAATATCCCTGAAAGGAGCAGGTAAAATAGAAAATAATTGAAGCTATGGGGCCTGAAATACCTACAACCGGAATTATTTTTCCGGTTAAATAAAAATCTTTTGAAAAAAGAATCTTAGTAGCAGCTTCAAAATATTTCATTTTTTGATTCCTTCGAAAAAGAACATTGTAGTGTATTATACCACCATTTTTTTTCTGTTTCTATATTTATCTCATTGTAACTTATTACTTTTTGCTATATACTGTGATATAGTACCCTTTTTGATCACTGAACCCGCTTAATTTGAGTCAAAAATATGTCACTAAAAGAAAAATTCAATTTTTCTTCTTTCTTTTACTCCGGCACGGAAAAGCGCAGCACGGAACGAGCATTTCTTACTGTTGCAGTTACCATAGAGTTTGGTGATCAAATTATCCGCTGTGCAGAGTGCAGAAATATCAGTCACAGCGGCATGCTCATATACCTTAACGAAGAGATACCGTTGGGTGCTCAGGGAACCGTTACTCTTACAAAAAAGTGTGCGAAACGTCGATACAGTTTTTCTGCTGACTTTGAAGTGGTACGTAAGGAAAAACATAAGATCCACGGTAAGGGGATCGGTATAAAGTTCAGACATCTCTATGAGGAAGACGAGCTGGCGCTTCGACACATTGTAGAATATCACCTTGCTCTGATGTTTAGAAGTAAATTAGATATAAGCGAGGAAAAACTTTCTGGGATTGAATTTAAAATTGCACAGACAAAAGATGAATTAGAGCAGGCATTTAAAATAGTACATGATACGTATGTAATGGAAAAGTTTATCGAGCCACAAGCGCATGGAATGCGATTAACCCTTTATCATAGTCTTCCCTTCACAACCACTTTCATTGGTAAAAACAAGGATGAAGTTGTTGTTGCCTGTACTCTTTTTCTTGAATCAGTGCTGGGGCTTCCAATGGATAAAATCTTTCACAAGGAACTTAAAATTTTAAGAAACAACCGAAGACTCATAGCTGAACTGGGATCTTTTGCAGTAAAGCCAGGTTGGAAAAGCTCGAGTGTAAATTTGGCTATTCACCTTCATAAACTCATAACTCAATATACGATAAAGTATTTCAACCTTGACGATATTGTAATAACGATTAACCCAAAACATAAAACGTATTACCAGCACGTTTGGCTTTTTGAGCCTATTGGACGAGAGAAGGTATACAAAGCAATTAATGGTAACCCCGCAATAGCCATGTACTATAATCTCCGAACAGCAGAGCAGAGGATGAAAGAAAGCTATGAAAACTCTCCGGAAAACTGTAATATCTATGATTTCATTTTCAAGAAAAAAAGCAGCTGTTTACAATGGCCAGACAACCACGCACCCATTATAGTCTGGAACAAGGATTTACTTCATTACTTTTTCGAAGAAAAAACATCAATTTTTGCCGACTCTAATAAAGATGATGTCATGGAAGTTTTGAAACTGTACAGTTAACCTCTACCAAAAATGGTGATACATGAATTCAGATCATAGCTTTGTTGACTCAAAATATCTGCAATCTTTAGCTGATAAAATAAGACCTGTAAAAATCCGGTCCTATGAGTTAATGAATTTAAAGCCCGACTCCATTGTACTTGATGTGGGCTGTGGACCTGGTATTGATACAGCTACCCTTTTCACCCAAAAAGTTAATCAAGGAATAGTAGTAGGTGTTGATATTGATTCAAACATGGTTAAAGCGGCACAAAATGCAACTAAGGACACCACAAGAATCGGTTATTTTCAGGCCAACTCCTATTGTCTGCCCTTTTCGCACCAAAGTTTTGATTCTGTTCGTAGCGAAAGATTGCTTCAACATTTAGATCAACCTCAATGTGCTATTGCAGAGATGAAAAGGGTATGCAGAAAAAACGGTATTATCGTTGTAGTTGATTGTGATCATAGCTCATTATCAATTGATACAACCCAAAAAGATATAGAATGGAAATTAAGACGCTCAAGAACTGAGCAGATTCCAAATGGTTATTCGGGGAGAAATCTTTTTAGACTTTTAAAAAAGCAGGGATTATGTGGTGTTGCAATAGAACTGCATACAATCGCAGTACACAGCTACCACCTTTTCAGAAAATTTTCATGCATGGATGAAGCTGAGCAAAAAGCACTCAGTTCAGGCTGTATTACGGAAAATGAGTTGATTAAGTTAAATGAAGAACTAATCGATTACGATAAAAAAGGTGTTTTTACAGCGTATACCGTTTTCATCATAGCATCCGGTAAGCGCAAACGATAATCGGGCTAAAAAAACGCAGAAATCCGCACCAAAGAACGTATCATAATGGTCTCACATAAAATAAAGGTTTGACGTACCCTTTTTCAGAATGCATTTTCATTTTATCCATAAACTTCTCTGAAAGGGGTAAAAATGAAATTCAAGGCTTTACTTGCACTTTTTGGATGCATTGCCGTGGTTGGGTGTACCAGCAGCACTCCGGAAGAATTTGTAGAAGAAACTTACGATTGTGGCGCAAAGCGTAAGGTTAATACATTTGTTGGAAGAAGAGATAATATCATTCGAACAACCTTCTACTTCCAGGATGGACAGGTTCAGTCAGATCAATTTTTTAAAAATGGTGAACCCGATAGTATTATGGTTATCTTCAACCCCGATGGAAGCAAGCTTCAGGAAACGCATTTCTCTTCGGGCAAAAGGCATGGAGTAAGAAGGGTGTGGCATGAAAATGGCCAACTTCAAAGTGAAACGATGTATGAATATGATAGTCCTGTAGGCGAAGTTATTACCTATTATGATGATGGAACAAAAAAATCAGAAGTAACGTATGTTGATGGCAACAGACATGGAAAAGAAATCACCTATTTCCCATGCGGACAAGAGGAGAGAGTGAGAATTTTCGATATGGGTTTACCGCATGGTGAAGATTTAGAGTATTATGAAAACGGCCAGTTGAAAAGTAAAAGGATGTGGAAAAGTAATGTACTTCATGGTCCATATGTTAGGTATCATGAAAATGGTAGAGTAAATGAAAAGGGAACCTTTGTAGATGGAGCGTACGACGGTGAAAGAGTGAGGTATAACAGTCATGGTCGCCGAACAGCCCTTGTAACCTATGAAAATGGTGAAATGATTGAAGGTGAAAGCTTTTAAAGGGTATCTTATAAATAGATAAAGTCAGGGCTGTTTTGAGATAGATCAAACCAGCCCTGTTTTTTTCTGCATCTAATTCCATCTAACCCCGGTTGAAACGCTTTCTAATATTTTTTCCTGCATGACCCAATTGTCAAATTGTCCGTTTCCTATTCCATTGCATAGAATTGCAAAAGCATACGTTCGATCTTCAAGCAATACGTAACCCGCAAGAGTACTTACATTAAGCGAGTTCAGTGTACCCGTTTTAGCCCTTACAATACCCTTGAGTCTCGATCGTCGAAACCTTCTATCCAAAGTACCATCAACACCTGCGATTGCAAGTGAGCTGAGAAGATCAGGAAAATATGTCCTTTGTTGTGAAATGTAAGAGAGTAGATTAACGATTTGATCGGCACTTATTCTGTTCACATCTCCCATACCTGAACCATTGTTTAATACAAGTTCTCCTGGAAATTCATTCTTATTCCACCATTCTCTTAAGACTTCTACACCTCCACTCCAGGAGCCTGGTATAGCATTTTTTTCTGCAGAAATGGTCTTAAGAACCATTTCAGACGCAAAATTGCTTGAATATTTCAACATCGCTTCCACAGATTCGATTAGAGGTTGACTCCTGAAAACATAAAACGCCCCCTCCTCTTCAAGCGATTCCGGTACTCTTTCTCTAAGAGTCTGGCCATTGAATTCTATTCCAGCCCCGTTAAAAAGATCCCTTATTACGCCACCAAAAATTTCCCATGTCTGCCAAACCTTTCGATAGGTATAGTGAGGCCTATCAAGAGCCGACATTACCCCTCTTACATTAACCTGTGTTTGACCGGATACAGATGAAGTAGATACATCCAAATTACTTCTAAGCCCAGGGGAAGTGGTTTTGGCAGTAGATTTTATCGTAACCCCATCTATTCGGGGAAATATATCTACTATTACCGGTGAACCTATGTCCTGCCCCGATCGCTTATGAATAGCTACTGAGCTAAAATTTGCCGAAAGAGAACTTATAAGAGGTGAATAGGCACGACTTGTCAAAGTATTTGTGTATCCCGGTCCAACAGAAACGGTATCAAAGTAAAAATCATCTAAAATAAGATCACCATTTATTTTTCTTACTCCTCTATGATAGAGCTGCTGAACAAAGAGCCATAATCTTTGAGCATTTAGCCCCGGATCTCCCCTTCCCTGGATGTAGATATTTCCATCTACCACTCCAGAGTCACTATAAAAGGTACTATCAATGAACACTCGTGTAGAAAACCGGTAGCTGGGACCTAAAATATCCAGTGCAGCTGCACTGGTTAGCAGTTTCAAAACAGAGGCGGGATTAAAAAGAGAGTCACTGTTCACTGAGACTAAAACAGAATCTGTCTCCAAATCTTTAATTACTACTCCAATGCCACCAGTAGTGTAACCATTTCTTTTAAGCAATTCTTCAACGATCTCCTGTTTATTGCCCCAGGAATCTAAGACAGGTATTAATACAAGAAAAAGTGAAAAATAGAGAATACCACCCCTGCTCATAATTAAACCTCATTTCTGGTTGTTTTTACTTTTTTCGAAGCTTCCAAAATTCTATTTTAGAACCTGTATGAAATAAATAATAATTTAAATTTTAATGGAGCCCAAAAAATATGCCTAAATATTCTATAGCATTTATTACACCTTCAAAAAGGCAACAAATTAGACATAGAATTATAGAAGAAGAAAACAGAGATTCTGCTTTAGAGAAATTTTTTAATGAAGAAGCGAGCGAATTCTATTCTGCTGACGACCAGGGGTTCTACTATTTTAAAGATGATTTTTTCGATGAGATAACAAGCTCCGGAAGCATAATTGAAATAGATTAATTAGCCCTTAACCAGTACTCAAAAAGTGAGCTGTTTATTTTAAATTTGTCAGCGGCTCAATTTTTGATTCTATCTCTTTTACCTCTGAAATAAATTCAGAAACATCCTTAAATTTTCTGTAAACAGAAGCGAAGCGAATATATGCGATTTCATCCAGTGCATATAATTCCTTCATTACCATTTTGCCTATTTCAGTGCTTGGGATTTCAGATTTTCCATATTTTTCAATCTGATTTTCTATTTTATCTACTACACTTTCAATTTTTTTAGTGCTTATTGGTCTCTTTTTACATGCAGCGACAATTCCCTGAAACAGTTTTTGTCTATCAAAAGACTCTCTTCTTTGATCGTGTTTTATGATTGTTAAAGAGATGCTTTCTATGTACTCATAGGTGGTAAAACGTTTTCCGCAATCAAGGCATTCACGCCGCCTCCTAACCGCCTGTCCTTCCTTACTGGTTCTGGAATCTACAACTTTGTCTTCTTCGTAATTGCAAAAAGGGCAGCGCATTGTTTTTTCTCCTATCCACGATCAGGTTAAGGTTGATCTAAAAATCCACACCAACTTTTAATCCGTATGCATCATTAGCGCTAGTGTAATCCGGTTTAATACTGATAGATGAAAGAGGGGGCCTGTTTTCTCTACGACCAGATGTTCTGGCATCAACAAACGATACGATTCGATTAAGGACCAATGCCCCCAAAAAGAAACTTGATGCAACCTGAAAACGTCTAGAGCTTTCTCTCAGCTCATTAAATTCACCCTGAAACGATTCATCTGCCCATCTCCACCACATAGCGGGATCTACATACATATCACCCGGGCTTCTGTTAAGTTTCATCACGTTATTGTACTCTTTAGAATCCATAAAATTACCCACATTACGCCAATAACTCTCATCTCTCACAGAAGCACTCGCCCCTGCATTAGTACCGGCATATGCAGCTGCACTCGCTGCAAGGTTACGGGATTGGCCGTAGGAGTAGATAAGTCCAACTAAGGAAATAATGTCAACTGCCATGTAGCTAAACGCCGAAACTGGTCTGTCCAGATAGTAGTGCCCCAGCCCTGGAAGTGCGATAGCAAGTGCCATGTTAGCATTACTGGGCTGAGTACTCTCAACTTGAGGAGAGAATAAATCAACTGTATCAGTTACAACATCTTCTTCAATGATGATCTGAGCACTGCTCTGCCCAGCGAATACTAAAATAAAGACCAGAAAAACGATTAGTTTCAAAACTGAACCCTTACAGCAACGCCTGGCACATTTTCAGAACCAGTGTTCACAAGTTGTTGTTCAATGCTCATACGATTCCAAACACTCTCTTCACCTAAAAGCCTCCGATTATGAGCCCTGGCAGTAAAACCTGCATCCAGAGCACTTACTAAATGATTTACGATCAAAGCGTAAAAAGAATAGTATACAGCTCTTGAGTATCTATCCGACCGAACGACCAGGTCATTATATTCGTTAAGATACCGGGAATATCCCGAAATATTAGTATTACCACCCACCATATCTATAAGAAAATCATTAGTTGATGATTTTACAAATTTGTCACCGGCACTGGTTTTTAGAGTGTCCGTAGCATAATATATATCGCTAACAGAAGGTTCATTACTGTCTTTCCAGCCTCTCATATAATAATTTTCTCTGATGCGCTCATAAAACCTACTGTTGCGATCCTGCGCCCATTTATAGAACTTTTCATCAATAATATGAGGACCGATAATCGAATCCAAATCTCTATTTTCATCTTCGCTTATTCTCTTCAACTCAGAATAATACTGCTCAAAGAGCGATGGGTCGTAATGTTCATCAGCAAACTCTCTTGCCTCATTCCTTTTTGAGCGAGATAAAACCGAAAAGGTAATTGAGGTCGAAAGTATTGCTACTTCTGTAGCTATGAACGCTGCGGATTTTACTTTGTTATTTGCATAAGCCTGCCCCAAACCGGGCACAAGCAGTGAGAGAAACATCGCTCTCCGGGGAGATTTGTATTCTTCTAAATTCTGAGCGAAGTTAATAGATTGAGTTTCTTCAATTATTGGAGCTTGTTGCTCTTGAGTCACTACTTCACTTTCAACTGTTTCGGTTGAGGCTGGGAGAGGAGCATCTGGTGAAGTAGCGGGTGAATCATCAGAAAGCTGTTCATCGACAGACTCATGCTGCTGATCATCAACCACCTTCACCTCATCTTCAGAAATATCATCCCCTTTGATATCTAACCCCTGAGATCCTAACAGGTCCTGCTCCCCATCTCCCTGCAGCAATTGTTCTATATCAAGCGGAGCAGCCTTACTGCCTTCATCTACATCATCCAAGACCATATCTTCTACATCATCATCATCGACAATTACTTCCTCTTCTTCAATGATTAGATCTTCCACATAAATATCTTCAAGAATCAGTTCATCTTCAGAACCATCTTGAAGTGAAGAAGAGATGTGGGATGAATCTGCTATAGCCAAAGACAAGAATATAAACAGCAGACTACAGACACGAACAATTGTGCTTTTTTCCATAAAACCTCTCAGTTAGTCTCTTTATTATAACATAAAATTATATTCCGAGCACATCTTTCATGCTATAGAAACCCACATCTTTTGAAGAAATCCATTTTGCAGTCTCAACCGCGCCACGTGCAAACGTGGATCTGCTATGTGCCATGTGGCGTAACTCTATTCTTTCCCCAATTCCGGCAAAGAGAACGGTATGATCTCCTACAATGTCCCCACCTCTGACAGCGTGCATACCCACCTCAGTAGCGGGCCGGGTTTGGGAAGCCATTCCAGAGCGACCATCCACCACAGCTTCATCATAGCTCTTTTCAAGAACCGAAGAGATAATTTCACCTAATCTTTTTGCCGTCCCACTTGGAGAATCCTTTTTAAACCTGTGATGCGCTTCAATAATTTCCATATCAAAACGATCTTTAAGACTCGAAGCGACAAGCTCAGTAAGAGAGAACAATAAATTAACACCAAGGCTTGTGTTAGGACTTACCAGAACAGCTATATGTTTGGATGCATTTTGGGCTAATTGGTAATCATCCTCCTGCAGCCCGGTTGTTCCAATAACCATTGAGAAGTTCCCTTTTTCAGGCAAGTTTTTCAAGTTAGCTCTGGTTGACTCTATTGAAGAGAAGTCAATAACCACTTTTTTTTCAAGGTTGATCTCATCAAGCGAAGGCGCTACAGCAATCCCCAAATGACCGACCCCAATACATTCCCCGTAATCCTTGCCAACAGAAGGATGTGAGGGATATTCAACACATGCTGCAATACTTACATCTTCATCAGCAAGTGCCACTTTTGCGATCTCAACCCCCATACGCCCAAGGGCACCTACTATAATTATTTCAGTTTTCATAGTATTCCTCTCAGGATACAGAAACAGAGTACGATTTTAGTACGTTTAGTAGTTGTTCTTTATTGCTTTCGAGCATTGAAACGAGAGGAAGCCGCACAGTCCCTCCATGGAGCCCGTAATAAGACATAGCCTCTTTAATGGGTACAGGGTTGCTTTCAATAAAGACGATTTTTGTTAATGGAAGAAGCTCTTCATGAATTTTAAGGGCAGATTCGTGTTCACCTTTGAGGTAGTTTTCAATCATCGCACTCATTTTATCCGGCACGATGTTGCCAATCACTGATATAACACCCTTACCTCCCACAGATAGAATGGGCAGAGTTAAACCATCATCACCTGATAAGATTGTTAATCGATCCCCACACCTTCTGTGAATTTGAGAAACCTGGGCAACATCGTTACTTGCTTCCTTTACAGCAACGATGTTTTCAAAATCACATAATCTTTCAAGTGTTTCCGGAAGAAGATTAATACCAGTTCTTCCGGGAACATTGTACACTACAATGGGTAATTTTGAATTGTTTGAAACAGCTGAAAAGTGCTGATACAACCCTTCCTGGGTTGGTTTATTATAATAAGGAGTGATACTCAGGATTGCATCTGCACCATTCTCTGCGGCATCTTTTGCAGCAGAAACGGCTTCTTGAGTGTTATTGGATCCAGCTCCTGCAATAACCTGCACTCTTCCTTTGGCCTGCTCAACAGCAATTTTAACAACCCTATTGTGCTCTTCCCAGTTAAGAGTGGCAGATTCGCCAGTTGTGCCACATGGCACTATACCTGCAGCACCTTTTTTGATAATAAATTCTATATTTGACCTTAAACCTTCTTCATCAATTTTCCCATCAGCTGTAAATGGAGTAATGATAGCTACATAGCATCCTTGTAATTTCATGTTCGAAATAACTCCTTTTTGTTTAAAACTTTCTACATAAAAAAAAGGCCGGATCAAATTGAGTTATAAACTCAACAGCCCGGCAGGCAAATTATCAATGATAAAAGAAAGGACGGGCTATTTTTCCTCTTTTACCACCCATACCTTCAACTTAGCATACACATCTTTATAGAGATTTATCTTTATAGAATAGACACCAAGACTCTTTATCGGCTCATCAAGATCAACATTTCTCTTTTCGACATCAAAACCTTCCTTTTTAAGAAAGTCTGAGATCTCCTGAGCTGATACAGACCCATAAATTTTATCCTCTTCACCCACTTTAACCGGAATAGTACAGGGGACCTGTTCAATTTTCTTTGCTAATTGACGAGCTTCTTTAATCTTTTTCTCTTCTTTATGCTCAGCAGTTTCTTTTACCTGAGCAACTACTTTTTTATTACCCTCGGTAGCTGGAACGGCAATTTGTGATGGTATAAGAAAATTTCTTGCATATCCATCCTTCACAGCAACGACGTCCATTGCCTTGCCGAGGTTTCCATAATCTTTCATGAGAACTACTTCCATAATATTCCTCCAATAATTCCCCGGAAGGTCCTATTTGATGTTTTCAGATACAAATGGTAACAAAGCCAAGTGCCTGGCACGCTTAATCGCCATTGCCAGCTTTCTCTGGTTTTTAGCAGAAACACCGGAGAGTCTGCGTGGAACTATTTTACCTCGTTCGGTAATAAATCTGCTAATTGTTTTGATATCTTTATAGTCAGGTTTGACCTTATTTTGCTCAAACCAGCACACTTTCTTCATTCTTCTTCTAACAAATGCCATTATTAGTTTCTCCTGTTATCAGGTTAATTCCAAATTATTCTTTCTCAGCCGTACTGCTTTCGGTTTCAGCTTCAGAGCTCTCTTGAGCCTCAACCTTCTGCTCTCTACGAGCAACAAGTGCCTCTCTTGCAGCTTCGTTTTTCAGATCTCTTAGTACAGTTAAATGTCTAAGTACCGACTCATTCAGTTTGATATGTTTTTCAAGTGCTGCCGGAACGGTACCCTCTCCCTGATAAAGGAATAGCACATAGTAGCCAGATTTTTTCTTTTTAATGGGGTAAGCAAGCTGTTTTTTTCCCCAAACATCAGCTTTCTCAAAATCTGCGTTAGCAGAAAGAAACTCTTCTACCTGCTTTTGCTCTTTTTCTATCGCATCCTCCGGAAGAGTTCCGTCAAATACGAACATTGATTCATAAGGTCGCTTCACCTGTAAACCTCCTATGGTCGTTAGGCTCCAACTTTCATAAACGGAGCAGGATTATTTCTATTCTATAACTAAAGAATTGTATTCGTTCATTGCGCTATCCAGTCCATTTTTCAACATAAATTGAATAGCAATGACTGCTTTGGAAATAACTTTATCTACCAGTTGCATTTCAGTTTCTGAAAAATCTCCCAAAACGAAGTCTATGACGGCACTGTTAGTGGGCAAAGGCCCTATACCTACACGTAATCTCGAAAAATCGGATCCGATTTGGGATATAATAGACTTTAGCCCATTGTGTCCGCCGTGAGAGCCTCCCCTACGAAATCTTAGTGTGCCCAGAGGCAAATTAAAATCATCCACTATTACCAATACATCAGAAGCAGATAACGAGTAATCCTCTACCGCTGTTTCAATCGCTGAACCGCTTCTGTTCATATAGGTTTGAGGCTTAATAAGCAGGACTGGTTGTTCGTTTGCAAAACCACTTTTGCACTCTGAATTGTACGCACTGAATTTCAACTGCTCATTAAGAATGGAACCCAATCTATCAGAGATCATAAATCCAACATTATGCCTGGTATTATGATACTCATCACCTGGGTTTCCCAATCCTGCAATGAGTTTCTGCGGCTTAAATTTTGGTGTTTTTTTACCTGAAAGTATTCCAAAGAGCTTTAGTATATTCATTAATAAAAGCTAATCAACACTTACTCTGCACCGCCTTCTTCACTGGTTTCTTCAGCTTCGCGGGTAGGTGGAGTTACAACTGCAAGTACTTCATCTGCAGGATCTTTTAATTTAAGATTTGGAACAGTAACATCGCGCACATGGATGGAATCTCCAACCTTCAGCTCAGAGACATCAATGGAAATTTTTTCAGGAATGTCTCTTGGCATACACTCGACCATAACAGTTCTAACCGGATGCCCAAGAATACCATTATCAACTTTTACACCTACCGGCACTCCAGTAACTTCAACTGGCACATCAACCGTTACAGTTTTATCCATAGCCACATGCAAAAAGTCGATATGAAAATACACATCGTTTTTAAGTACATTTCTCTGTATTTCACGAATTACTGCTACAGAATCACCATCTTTGTCCAGGCCCAAATCAATAAGATGAGAGAGCTGTTTTGCCCTTGCAATAGCCGAGAAGTCTTTGCTTGAGACCTCAATTTTCACTGGATCCTGATCGTGACCGTAATAGATTGCCGGGACCCATCCCTGAGCACGCGCTTTGCGGGTGTAAGATTTACCCGAATCAGTACGCTCACGTGCCTGCAATTTAATGATATCCAAAGTGCGACCTCCTAAGATAAGACGCTGTGGGTTTTATGCCAAGTTTTGATTTATCAGCCCAAATTAAAAATGGCTGGGGCGGAAGGATTCGAACCTCCGAATGCGTGGACCAAAACCACGTGACTTGCCACTTGTCGACGCCCCAGCAAAGGCTTTTTGTGAAAGAATTTTCAAATATAATTAATGGTCACTGTTAAGAGTAGGAAAAGTGACCATCACAGCGTTTTTTCTTAAGGAAGTGTCTTATCCTTTTAAAACGACTCTTTAGGAAGATGTGACGATGTTGCCAAACAAAATGCTTTCATTTTCATTACACCTGTTTATTTTATCTTCAAAAGCATCAAGAACCCTGTTCTCGATTTCAATTCGCATTTCATTGGTTATAGGATGCGCCAGATCCTGAAATGAACCATCCCTTCTGCGCCTGCAAGGCATTGAGACAAAATACCCCTGACTTCCATTTATCACCTTAAGTCCTCTGATGACAAAACAATCGTCTATAGTAATACTGGCGTAAGCTTTAAGTTTGTTTTGATTATTCAGCGCGATACGCACTTCTGTGATTTTCACAGCAATTCCTCCTATGTGTGTGAATCTATACGGTAGGTAATGAGAATCTAGATAATAAGGTGTCTATTCTTTAATATATAAAGATTAATTCCATTTGCCAATACTTTTATGAAATACTTTTTAAAAGAGCTTTCTATAGCAGCAAAGTGTTTCAACAACTATATTTAAAAACGTAATAATTAATTCTGGGCAGTTACACCACAAAGAATGATAGTTACCCATCTACAGTTTTTTTTGATAGCAGAAGAAAAAAAAGGGATGGGCTTTGCATTTAAACTTGCGAAAATGTGGTGTATAACTATTATATTAGTTTAATTGGTCCAGTTTTTCTATTTTCAGGTATATTATTTCATTTTTTCGGACTTAATGCTAATGACTGTTCAAAAAAAGGATCTTCTTACACTTCTCGATTCCTCAGCCGATGAAATAATCGGCATGATCAAACTTGCAAAAGAATTGAAAGAGGAACGCTACACCATTAAAAATTCGATTTTTTCACAAAAAACAGGTGTACTAATATTTGAAAAGCCCTCGCTCCGTACAAGAATTACCTTTGAAACCGCAATAAATGAATTGGGGGGACATGCCATTAACCTGGAAAGCCAAATGGTTGGAATGGGTAAACGGGAGTGTGTAGAGGATGTGGCTCGAAATCTTGAACGCTGGGTACACCTTATAGTTGCCCGTACCTATAGTCACAGCACTGTTGAACAACTTGCCCGATATTGCTCTATTCCGGTTATAAATGCCCTTACAGATACATTCCATCCGTGCCAGGCGATGGCTTTTGGACTTACTTTGTACGAAAAACTTAGTTTTGATAAAAAGCGTAATGTCGTGTTTATCGGTGATGGAAACAATGTATGTAATTCCATAATGGCATTATGTTCCAAACTGGGGTTCAATTTTACTGTAGTATGCCCCAAAGGTTACGAACCCGACCCTGTAATACAAAAAAGATGTCAGGAAGAATTCAAGAAATCAGGGGGTTCACTTACTCTTACCAACCAAATGAGCCCTTCAATAGAAACTGCTGATGTTTTATATACCGATGTCTGGACCAGCATGGGTCAGGAATCAGAATCCGAGAAGCGTAAAAAGGATTTTTCTGGGTTTCAGGTAAATATGGATACACTATCCCGTGCACAACCAGATATTCTGGTGACACATTGCCTCCCAGCGCACAGAGGTGAGGAAATCACAAGCGATGTATTAGATAGTGATCATAGTATAGCTTTCGATGAAGCGGAAAACCGTCTGCATGCACAAAAAGCAATAATAGTTAATCTCCTCTCATTCAACAATGGTTAAAAACATGAACGTAGCACGTGTTCAATTCGGTATCAAAGATCTCGACAAAATGATTTGCGGCGGACTTCTGGAGGGCTCAGCTAATCTCCTTGAAGGGGCTCCAGGAACCGGAAAAACAACTCTGGCCATGCAATTTATTTATAACGGAATAGTTAAATACGATCAGCCAGGGCTAATTATCACCTTTGAAGAGTTCCCTCAGCAGTACTACCACGATGCGTTGCAGTTTGGGTGGGATTTAAAGAAACTTGAGGATGAAGGAAAACTTAAGGTCATATTTTCAGACCCCTATACTACGCTTGATGAGTTTGACCGCATGGATGGAGAATTGGTCTCGATAGTAGAAGAGATGGGCACGAAAAGAGTGATTGTGGATAGCATGACCCACTTTGAGTCATTGACCGACGATCAGCATGATCTTCGCGAAATAGAACGCAGGTTCATTAATGCACTTAAGCGTGAAAATGTCACCAGCATTTTGCTTAGAGAAAACAATAACCTTCTGGGCCAGGTTTCACAGGTTAGCAGTAAAATCCCATTCATCGTCGACAGCTATATAATACTTCGCTATGTAGAGGTTGATAGTGCAATTGAAAAAGCGCTCTGTTTCCTGAAAATGCGTGGAAGTGATCACCAAAAAGACATTCGCTGTTTTAAGATAACCTCCAAAGGAATTGAGGTTGAAAGCAAGTTCAACGGCAGAGAAGGAATACTGAGTGGGTTTACCCATTCTACACCACAAGATGCTTTCGTGAATGTTTTCGGGAAGAAATAATGTTTTTAACCACTCCGACATTAGCAGAAACACTACTGCTTGCCGGTTATGTACTCTTTTTTATGGGCATGAATATCATCGCCCTGCTGATCTCCTCATTCTACAAACGTAAGTTTTCTCAATCATCCCCCAGTTTAGGATTTTTAGTTGCACTCTTGCTCTCTGCCATATTTATCATATACCTGTTTTCTGGATATATTAACAGTTCTGGAATCCAACTGTATGCAGCGATCATGCTTTTAGGAAGTGCTTTAATGTCTACTTTCAGCATCGTAAATCTCTTTTTTACCATGCGAAGGGAAAAAAATAAATGAATTACCTATATACTATCTTCTTTTTTGACATTAGCGCTTTATCATTTATGCTCGTCCTTTCTTATTTAAGCAAACGCCTGGGTGAGGCGTTAAAGATCAGGCCGTATTATAAGATCCTTTATATCACTTCTGCTATCGTTCTTAGTGCCACTTCTATCGAATTAATCTCTTTGCATGATAAAATTTTACCATTTCAAAACTATATTACCATGGGGATGAGATTAGGAGGGGCAGCAATAGCTTTCTTTGTATGCTTAGTGTATTGGAAATGGTTGTTTGGCGAATTTAAAAAATAGATTGGCTAAGGTTAAAGAGTAAAATGAATGAAAAAATATTGGTTGTAGAAGATGAAAGTGATATTGCGGACCTAATCAAGTTGGTACTTGAATCGGCAGATTTTAAAGTTAAAACCGTACTTGATCCGCTAAAAGCATTGGAAACAGCAAGAGAATACAGGCCAGATGTTATTTTTCTCGATTTATCCATGCCTAAAATGGATGGCTGGACCGTATTCAAACATATCCGTAATGATTCATCCTTTGCTGATGTACCTGTAGCGATTCTTACTGCAAAAACTCAGCATTTTGACCAAATGGTTGGTCTGCATGTGATGAATGCAGATGCTTACATAACTAAACCCTTCGGAAAACAGGAACTGATCGACAAGACCTATGAGCTCATTAAAGGAAAAAAATAACCGCATACTGGTCGTTGATGATGAAGTTGACGTTTTGGAATTCCTCAAAATTTATCTGGAAAGTCTGGGGTGGGAAGTTACCATTGTGTCAAATACTGCCGAAGCTTTCGATGAACTTGAGAAACAACCCTACTTTCTGGTCCTTACTGATATTGCCATGCCTGAAATGGACGGTTATGAATTTATAAGCCGAGTCAAAGAAAAAGACATCCCCTCCCAAATGGCTCTGATGACAGGTTTTGGGTATAACCCAAAACATACATTGGTGAAAATTTATAAAACTATTCGCTATCCCTGTCTCTTTAAACCATTCAATAGATCAAAAGTTGCAGGTGCAGTGAAAAATGCCTGGGATTTGTATCACCAGGATTTAGAACAATCTGATTCTACCAAGTAGAAAACCAAAGATGCGCAATATAACCATTAAAGGTGCGCGGGTACACAATTTAAAAAACATCGATGTTACAATACCGCGCAACAGTTTCACCGTAATAACTGGGCTATCCGGTTCAGGTAAATCATCTCTGGCATTTGACACTCTCTACTCAGAGAGTCAGAGAAGGTATGTAGAATCTCTTTCTTCTTACGCACGTCAGTTTCTCGGAGTTATGGAAAAACCCGATGTCGAACAGATTGAAGGGCTTTCTCCGGCTATTGCGATTGAGCAAAAGAGTACAAGCCACAACCCCCGCTCTACGGTAGGCACAATAACTGAAATTCACGACTATCTTAGAATCCTCTTTGCCCGACTTGGCACTGCAACCTGTTTTAATTGTGGCAGAATTATAACAAATCAAACAGTGCAGGAGATCACTGACAAGGTACTAACACTCCCTGAAGGCACCAAATTTCAGATACTCTCACCTATCATTAAAGAGCGTAAAGGTGAACATAAGGAGACCTTAGCTAAACTTCAAAAAGAAGGGTTTCTTAGAATACGGGTGGATGGGGAGATCCTCTCACTGGACGAAGACATTGAGATAGACCCCAAAAGGAAACACACAATTGAGGTTGTCGTTGATCGATTAATTTCAAGACCAGATCTTGGTGGCAGACTTTCTGAATCTTTAGAAACTGCACTTAAAGTAAGTGTAGATAAAACCGTGCTTGTAGACTGTATAGGAGCTGAAACTCTTTTATTCTCAGAGCAAATGAATTGCCCGGTGTGTGGCATCAGCTATGAGGAGATAAGCCCCAGAATGTTCTCTTTTAATAGCCCTACCGGGGCTTGCTCGGAGTGTCATGGGCTTGGTTTTTTGCTTGAAATCGACCCCGAACTTGTTGTTCCGGATAACTCACGTTCCCTTGCTGAAGGTGCTATAGTACCATGGAATGGTGCTAATACAGAAGGAAGTTGGAATTACCAGATACTGCAATCTGTTTGTAAACACTTCAAAATCTCTGTAAACGTACCATTTCAACAACTCACCCCTAAACAGAGAAAAATTTTGCTTTATGGTGCAGGAAAAGAACGCATACCAATTCAATACAAGGCTAAAAATGGTGATAACCAGGCTTCAATGAAACGTAACTTTGAGGGGGTGATACCTAATCTGCTTCGCAGATATCGCGAAACCTCCTCAGAGGAGATACGACGTTGGATAGAAGGGTTTATGACCCAAAAAACCTGTCCGCAGTGTGCAGGAACACGTCTTAAAAAAGAGAGCCTCTCTATCCTGATAAACGACCACAGCATTGCAGATATCAGCAGAATGCCTGTAGAGAGGGCAAGTGAGTTTTTTAAACATTATTCACCTTCTGGTGAAGATCAAAA
Organism: Chitinispirillales bacterium ANBcel5; assembly: GCA_029688955.1. NCBI lineage: Bacteria > Pseudomonadati > Fibrobacterota > Chitinispirillia > Chitinispirillales > Chitinispirillaceae > Cellulosispirillum > Cellulosispirillum alkaliphilum. The sequence continues at coordinate 121,927 of JARUKZ010000006.1, forward strand.
AATAGCACGTCCGGTACTAAGAGAGATTACCGAGCGACTTACATTTCTTCTCAATGTAGGGCTTGGTTACCTGAATCTTGAGCGCACATCTTCAACTCTCTCGGGTGGTGAAGCACAGAGAATACGTCTGGCTACGCAGATAGGGTCAAGTCTAAGTGGTGTTTTGTATGTTCTTGATGAGCCAAGTATTGGACTACACCCCCGAGATAACAGCAGACTTCTTTCTACACTGGTAGCTCTGCGTGATCTGGAAAATACTGTTGTGGTAATAGAACACGATCTGGAAACAATGCTTGCAGCCGATTATTTGATAGATATAGGCCCCAGGGCAGGGGCACAAGGTGGAGAGCTTATAGCCTGTGGTTCCCCATCACAAGTGGCCCAAAAAAGTAGCTCTCTTACAGGTCAGTACCTGTCCGGAAAACGAAAGATACCCATTCCTCCTACGCGTCGTAGTAATAATAACAGCTTCATTGAAATAAAAGGGGCTTCAGGACACAATCTTAAAGACATTGAAGTGAAAATCCCGCTTAAAAAACTCGTTTGTATAACAGGTGTATCAGGCTCTGGCAAAAGCTCTTTAATAAATCAGACACTGTATCCGGCTATTTCAAAAAAGTTATATCGTTCAAAACGAGTACCTCTTCCCTACAAAATGATAAAGGGGCTTGAAGAAATAGATAAAGTAATCGATATCGACCAGTCCCCGATTGGGAAAACCCCTAGAAGTAATCCTGCCACCTATACTAAAGTTTTTGATCCCATAAGAAACCTTTTTGCTATGCTGCCTGAAAGCAAAATAAGAGGGTATTCCCCCGGACGATTTAGTTTCAATGTTAAGGGAGGACGCTGTGAAGCCTGCGAAGGTGACGGGGTTCTTAAAATTGAAATGCATTTTCTCCCTGATGTTTATGTCCAATGTGAAACGTGTAAAGGAAAACGGTATAACAGAGAAACTCTGGAAGTTCTTTATAAAGGCAAAAGCATTGCTGATGTGCTTGAAATGACTGTCGATGAAGCATTGATATTCTTTGATAAGATCCACACTATAAAAACAAAGCTCTCCTTGTTATCTGAAGTTGGTCTTGGCTATATACATCTGGGCCAACCAGCAAACACCCTCTCTGGAGGAGAAGCACAAAGAATAAAGCTTGCAAGTGAACTGGCCAAAAGAGCTACCGGTAACACTCTATATATTCTTGATGAGCCCACCACAGGACTTCATCTGGAAGACATATTGATGCTCATGAATGTGGTTCAGGAACTTGTTAATAAAGGAAACTCTGTACTGATTATAGAGCATAACCTTGATGTAATTAAATGTGCCGATTATATTATTGACCTGGGGCCTGAAGGAGGGGATAAGGGGGGTACTATAGTTGCAAAAGGTTCACCTGAAGAAATAATTAAAAACGAATCATCTATTACTGGCAAGTACTTAAAACCCTATATCGAAACGACTGTCTCCTGAACTATAAATATAGAGCTGCAGTACAAAATTGGTAAATTTTAACCATTTCATTTTTTTTCTCACCAGAGCTTTAACAACTACTATTTTAAACTTCTGTTATTTTTCACTTAAGAAGGAGGAATACTAATGTCAGGAAAGAATGTAGTTTTGTTTGGCCCTCCAGGAGCAGGAAAAGGCACTCAAGCTGTACGTCTACGCGACCTTCTGGACGTACCCCACATATCTACCGGTGATATGTTTCGCTACCATATTAAAAACGATACTGAGCTTGGCCGTACCGCCAAAGAGTATTCAAACAGTGGTCGCTTAGTTCCGGATGAAGTAACCATCGCAATGGTAAGAGATCGCCTGAGTCAGGCTGATGTAAAAGACGGATTTCTTCTTGATGGATTTCCACGCAGTGTTCCTCAGGCAGAAGCACTCGACAAAATTATTTCAGATCTGGGAATCACCCTTGATCATGTTGTAAATATCAGTGTTCAGGATGAAGAAATCAGAACTCGTCTGGCAAAACGCGCAAGCATTGAAGGACGTGCAGATGATGCAGATCCAGCAGTTATTCAAAACCGTATCGACACCTACAAGCAGCAGAGTGAGCCCTGCCTGAGCTATTACCGTCCAAAAGGTATTGTCCGCGATATTGATGGTATCGGCTCTATTGAAGAAGTTTTTGATCGCATCAAGGCGGTTTTTGAGAAGTAATAATTCTTAGAGAGGGGCATCTTTATCAGCAAGCTGCCCCTACCCCACTTTCCTTCTGAACTTCTGATCTTTCCAACTGAATTTTCCAAAAACACCTGAGAAAACAGCTGCAATAACCACCGGAAGTTGTATAACAGAAGCTGCTAGTATATACCTTCTAAGCTCCTTTTTCCTAAAAATCTTTGTTCCGGGGTAGAGAAGTAACGCTTCTCCAGTCACCTTAACTCCCACCAACCCCACTGTTACCCCCCAAAAGGTGTGATCAATAAAACCAGTCACAAAAAAAGCAGCAATAAACAGATAGAAGAGAAAAACGGTGGAAAGAATAAGTACCTGTGGTAAACAGTAATGCACTGTTTTAGATCCCCAGCGTTTTCTCTGTTCAAACGCTTCGGCTATAGTTGGTGTAGGATTAGTTTCTACGGCTCCGGCCGGATCAGACATAAATTCAACTTTCCATTTGCCACTTTTCCAAATACGTTGAAGCAGAAGATCATCATCACCCGACACGACACATTGAATGTCTTCTCCATACCCACAAAGTGAGCTAAAGACTTCTTTTTTAAATGCAAAGTTGTTAGCATTGGAATTAATAGGAATTCCTGCACCTATTCCAGCAGCAGCAACAATCCCGTGAGAGAGAAAATCTATTGACTGTACACCATAAAAGTGTCTGTTAATGGATTCGTCCTCTTTATAACATGTGATACCCTGAACAAGTCCAGTGTCTTCTGCAAAATAACAGTCTAAAGTATGCAGCCAGGTTTCAGGAACAACACAGTCAGCATCCGTAAAAACAACTATCTCATTTTTTGCCTGTTCTATTCCTTTTGTAACTGCATATTTTTTTGGAGACACCTTATTTGGTGTTTTTTCAACTCTGATCCACCTAAGATTATGATGCGTTTGAGCAATTTTTGTTAATATAAGAGGAGTATTATCAATCGATCGATCATCAATAACAATAATCTCAAACCGTTCTTTGTCAATTGTTTGGGCAAGAACTGAGTCTATACACAGTTGGATATTTTTTTCTTCATTCCTTGCTGCAATGACAACAGAAAAAGAATATCCGGCTGGCTTTGCAGGCTTATTCAGCGTTATAAGCCCTCTTTTTAAAAAAAGTATCACTAAAGAATAACAAATTGCAGGTATAAGCACCACTAAAGGAAGTATCATTCATTCACCACCAAATCACCACTTATAGTTTGAAGCAATTGGGAATCGTCTTCCTGATCCAAATGCCTTTGGTGTAATTTTTAATCCCGGTGGCGCCTGCCTTCTTTTATACTCATTTTTGGATACCGCCTTCGCAATCCAGGATACTGTATCTTGATCTACCCCCTGTTCTGCAATCTCCCTGGTTGCCATACCATCTTCAATTAATTTGTGAAGAATAGAATCGAGTAATGGATAGGGGGGTAACGAATCTTCATCTTTTTGGTCTGGCCTGAGCTCTGCAGACGGAGCTTTTGAAATTGTTGACTGCGGTATCACCTCCCCGTCACAATTTATCTGGTTCGCAAGTTTACAAACCATATCTTTGGGCAAATCGGATATCACACTCAGTCCACCGTTCATATCTCCATAAAGAGTGCTGTAACCAACCGATGCCTCACTCTTATTTCCTGTTGCCAGTAGCATATGACCAAATTTATTTGAAAGTGCCATAAGAAGGGTTCCACGTATACGGGCCTGAAGATTTTCTTCTGCCAAACCTGGATTTGTGCCTGCAAAGAATGGATCAAGTGCTTTAAGAAAGGACGTAAATATTTCTTCAATACCAATCGTGCTGAATTCTATTCCAAGGTTATTTGCAAGTTCCTCTGCATCTTTTATGCTACCCTCTGAAGAGTACCTTGAAGGTAGAGCAATTCCCCATACATTCCCCGCTCCCAAAGCATTTACAGCCAAGGCACAGGTAACAGCAGAATCAATTCCTCCCGAAAGCCCAATCAAAACTTTGCTAAAACCACACTTTCTAACATAATCCCGCAGACCAAGTGTTAGTGCATTGTGCACCGATTTAATGGTATCAAGTCTAGGAAGCGCAGAGGACTTACAAGTATTTTCTGTATCAATAATCTCGACATGTTCATTGAATGCAGCTAATTTTTTACATAAGTCACCAGCATTGTCGAAAAACATACTGTTACCATCAAATATCAATTCATCATTACCCCCAACCTGATTAAGAAAAATAAAGGGTATTTTGTGCGTTGAGGCGTGTTTTTTCATAACAGAACTGCGTAATTCTTCTTTACCAATATAAAAAGGGGATGCGGAAATATTTATAATAACAGAAGCTTTTTTATCTGCAAGTTCTGCAACGGGATTTCTCTTATAGAGCTTCGGTTGAAAAAGTCCGGAATCATTCCAGGCATCTTCACATATACAGATACCAAGATTTTCACCTTTAAAGCAATAGGTACTAATTTCGTCTGCCGAATCGAAGTACCTGCTTTCATCAAAAACATCGTACGTTGGAAGAAGTGATTTGGCTTGAGTAAATAGTATCTTACCATTATGTATAAGAACGGCACAATTCAAGAGGCCCTTACCCGGTGAGATTGGTGACTCCAATACTGTACCGGTTACTATTCCGGTGTTTGGATAGTTACGGGAGAAGTGAACAATTCTATCCAAAATGGAGTAACAATCCCGTATAAACCACCTCTTCTCAAGAAGATCTCTTGGTGGGTACCCCTGAATAAACATTTCAGAAAAGATAATAAGATCAGGTTTTGAAGGTGCTGTATCCTCAAGCACCTTCTCTATAATTGAAGCATTTCCCTCCAGATCACCAACCAAAGGGTTTAACTGACACAGAGCAATTTTCATATTTGTCCCGGAAGTAAAATTGAAGTACCATCCATTTCGACCGGTTTCTCAATACCAAGCATTTCAAGCATTGTGGGAGCGATATCGGAGAGTTTTCCTCCCTCACGCAGCTTTAAATCTCCGTAACCAACGATAGTAAGCGGTACAGGATTAGTAGTGTGAGAAGTCATAGGAGAACCATCCTCAAGAACTATTTGCTCAGCATTGCCATGGTCAGCAGCGAGAATGCAAGCTCCTCCCATAGAGAGTGCAGCTTCCACTACATCATGAACACAAGTGTCAATTGTTTCAACCGCCTTAATGATAGCTTCTTTTATTCCGGTATGTCCTACCATGTCACAGTTTGCAAAATTGCAGATAACCACATCGTGCTGATTGCTTTTTATTGCTTCAACCAGTTTGTCCCTAACCTCAAAAGCGCTCATTTCAGGCTGCAAGTCATAGGTAGCCACTTTAGGACTATTTACCAGTATTCTATCCTCCTTAGGAAAAGGATCGTTGCGCTGACCATTGAAAAAGAAGGTTACGTGAGCATACTTTTCAGTCTCTGCACAACGTAACTGTTTCATTCCACTGCTTGAGAGTACCTCACCTAAAATGTTTTTATTCTCCATTTCAGGAAAGGCTTCCATGAAATTACCGTTATCATAGTAATGGGTCATTGCGATAAAACATTTCACCTGCCGATCAACAGAGAATTCAGCAAATGATGGCTCTACCATTGACTTTGTAAGCTGCCTTGTACGATCGAAACGAAAGTTAAAAAATATAACCGAATCATTTTCCTTTAACCCCTTATAATCAATAACCCTGGGTTTAATGAATTCATCCGTTTCTCCAGCCTTATACGCCTGATCAATTGCTTCACGCCAGTCAGATACATTGGTCCCCTTACCATCCATTATGGCACGATAAGCAAGTTCGGTTCGATCCCAGCGATTGTCCCGGTCCATTGCAAAATACCTTCCAATGACAGTAGCGACTCTTCCCACACCTGCTTTTTCAACTCCCTTTTGGAGTAACTCCATGTGTTTCTGAGCTGATTTGGGCGGTGTATCACGACCATCGGTAATTGCGTGTATCACCACATTTTCCAATCCCTTTTCCTTACAAAGTTCAAGAAGCGCTACACAGTGGCGGGTAACAGCATGTACTCCCTCTTCCTGAATGAGACCAATTAGGTGAAGTGCTCCATCCTTCTCTTTTGCATGATCAATTGCTTTCAAAAAAGCAGAATTAGTATAAAAAGTACCATCAGAAACACTTTTATCAATCTTGGTCAGACTCTGATAAATTGTCCGCCCAGCCCCTATATTAAGATGCCCCACCTCACTGTTTCCCTGGTATCCCTCCGGAAGTCCAGCACTGAGCCCACTTGTTTCAACCAAAGTTGTAGGGTTTTCCTTCTCATAAGTATCGGTGTACGGGGTGTTGGCTGCAAAAATGGCGTCTCCCTGGTCATGTTTACCCCTTCCCCATCCATCTCTCAGTATCAAACAAAGTGGTCTCTTTTTCATAGTAGCTCCTCTATAATTTATTTAAAACGATTCAATGCACTCAGTAAGTCTTATAATATAGCTAAATACACCAAACAGAGCCACTATTACAGTAACCTCACCCCCTCTAAAGACAGAACAAAACGCTACTTACATCCACAACAAAGACACCGGCACTTTCTTCTTTTAGGCCTCAGAAAGCTATAAATAAATACTAACACTCCCACAACCAGATACAACTCTCCCCAGCGCACCCCAATTTTATGACTACCATAAGGCATAGGTTCTTGTTCGCTTTTGAAATATGGATAGAGCATCTCAATAGAAGTTATTTTTGTATCCACACCCCTTATAAGCTCCATAAACTCATCTATTAGCATCTTCATCTCATCTTTTGCAGCAGTTGTATGACCGATTCCACTAATTTCCATAATTTTTGTCGTAGCCGCCTTTTTTAAGAGCAGAACAAAAAGCGGTTCGGGGATAAAAGGAACTACCTTTAAAAGTGAAGGTGCAATTGTGATCCCTTTTTTCTGCAATGCCTTAAAAGCCTCTTTAGTCGCCCTTGATGCAAGAACAAGAGCATCACGCGTGTTCGCCAATCGCTTAGCATCGGTGCCTGTGGCATAAATTGCACCAACAAGCCCCGGAATTAAAAGTGCTACATGAGTTTTGAGCCATGCGTCCATATCCTTTCTTACCTCAACTTTATACCCTGGCATTTTCCCAAGAACATCAGCTACTTTTTTTGTACGATTTCTTATGCATCCATCAATCTCACCCACAGGGATAGTCCATTTAAATTTATCGGTACCCGAAATTACTCTAATCACATGACCTTCTCTCCTTCCTCCCGGTAGCGGAAACCCCACCATTACTCTTTCACTTCCAAGAGCATCAGCAAAGGGCACTGCTCCCAACACATTATTCATCATAAAAAGAAAGGTTTTGACTCTTCTATTTGCAGCAAGCGTAGGAAGAAGTTGCAGTGCTTGATTTTTGCGCATAACTATAATTACAAGCTCATAGTCATCATCAGGCGCAAAACTTGAAACCGTTTTAATGTTACTGTGAATTTCTTCACAGTTTTTGGTATTTCTTATGATTATCCCGAAATCTCTTAAATCCTGCAGTCTCTGTCCCCGAGCCATTACAGTAACATCGTTTTTAGCTTCAATAAGCTTTGCAGCCAAAAGAGAGCCCATTGGTCCAGCTCCTATCAATAGAATCCTCATCTCTTCCTCCTCATTTGTGGGTAAATACGGTACGATAGTGATGAGCAAAAATTACACCTTGGACCACATACCTCAGCGTGGATAAAATAGTCTGACTTTTTTGCTATTTGCGTTAAAATAGTCTGACTTTTTTGCTATTTGCGTTAAAATAGTCTGACTTTTTTGCTATTTGCGTTAAAATAGTCTGACTTTTTTGCTATTTGTGTTAAAATAGTCTGACTTTTTTGCTATTTGTGTTAAATTAGTCTGACTTTTTTGCTATTTGTGTTAAATTAGTCTGACTTTTTTGATATTTGTATTAAATTAGTCTGACTTTTTTGATATTTGTATTAAAATAGTCTGAGTTTTTTGATATTTGTATTAAAATAGTCTGACTTTTTTGATATTTGTATTAAAATAGTCTGACTTTTTTGATATGTCTGACTTTTTTGCTATTTGTGTTAAAATAGTCTGACTTTTTTGCTATTTGTGTTAAATTAGTCTGACTTTTTTGCTATTTGTGTTAAATTAGTCTGACTTTTTTGCTATTTGTGTTAAATTAGTCTGACTTTTTTGCTATTTGTGTTAAATTAGTCTGACTTTTTTGATATTTGTGTTAAATTAGTCTGACTTTTTTGTTATTTTAGTATAAAATAGTCACACAGTACTACAACGTTATCTGGAATTCTAACAATGAATGATAGTTTCTGCGCCCGCTGGTTTTTAAAGAGTATGGATTCACTTCTTAAAAAACCTTATGTTCACATTCTGTTTGGCGCCCGGCAAACAGGCAAAACCAGCATTCTAAAACATCTTACATCGCACTGTTCTCTATGGTATAACCTTGCAGACCCTGAGGAGAGGAATCGTCATATTCTAGATCCGGGAGTTTTTGCCAGGGAATGCAAAAGCTTGCCCTTTAATGGTAAACCTTTACTGGTAGTGGTTGATGAAGCCCAAACTGTTCCTTCTATTTTTGATGCAATTCAGGCTCTCTATGATACTGATAAAACTCGCTGGAGATTTGTTTTATGTGGTAGTTCTGCCAGAAAGCTACGATCCACCGGATCGAATCTGCTTCCCGGGCGTTCTGTGAAACATCACCTCTATCCACTGGTACTTTGTGAACGACCAGCCATAAACAATCCAACTCACTCCTACATTGTACCGTTTCAATGGCATAAAGAACCACATGAGCCACTTTTTCCCGCTACAGACATTGAAGAAAGACTCGCATTCGGTGATTTACCTGGTGTAATATGTTTGCCTCATGAAGATCGTACCGCTATACTCAGATCTTATGCCAGTATTTACCTTGAAGAGGAGATTCGTCGTGAAGCAACAATCAGGGACTGGAATGCTTTTATAAATTTCCTTCGCCTTGCGGCCTCTTACTCCGGAGAAATAATCAACTACTCTGCAATGTCACGGGAAACGGGTATATCTATTACAACCATAAAATCACACTATCAGCTTCTGGAGGATATTTTTGTGGGATTTTCGATACCAGGATATACCGGAAGCACCAGAAAAGCGCTCCTCTCAACACCCAAATTTTTCTTTGTGGATTTAGGCTTACGGCATGCTGCAGCCGGTCTGATACCGGGAGATAATTTAGTGGCAGCAAACCCAGGCCCTGTTTTTGAACACTGGGTCGGTTTAGAGTTATGGAAAAGATTACAGTACCTGCAAGAGGGTAAATTATACTACCTACGTGCGAAGAGTGGTATGGAAATAGACTACATTATAGCTCTGAACGATCAAACGATACCTGTAGAAGTCAAATGGACCAAATCACCTTCAGTTAGTGATGCAAGACATCTAAACTCATTTATCAAAGATACTCCCAATGCATCCCGTGGTTATGTGGTATGTCGCTGCCAGCGACCTCAGGCCCTCAGTGAAACAGTTACAGCCATTCCATGGTGGATGATCTAAACTAGCCTTATAAAAAATAGAAATAAGTTAGGGATAATGAAGCCGGGAAAAATAATCCCCGGCCCATGCACAAGTAGCTTATCGAATATTAGCAGCTCTAACTCTCTTTTTGAGTACAGTCTCCTCTATCCTTAACTCATCAAACTCTCTTTGTGACTCTATTAAGTTAAACTCGACTCTTCGGTTTAGAGCTCTTCCTTCGGCTGTGTTGTTATCTGCAATTGGTTTTTCTAATCCATAGCCGATTGCTACAATATTTGACTCAGGTACACCTTTTGACATTAGATACTCTTTAACAGACATAGCACGTGCAGCTGAAAGCAGTAAATTGTACTCTGCTGCTCCACGGGAATCGGTGTGTCCCTGTATTTCATAACGTAAATGTGGATATTCGATAAGGAAATCAGCAATATAATCAAGACCAGCAAATGAAGCTGAAACCAACTCAGAGCTATTAGTTTTGAAATTAACATTTCTCAAGTTTGTATTTAACTCTTCGGTTTCCTGCTCGGTTGGCATGACAAACTCTTCTATTTCAGGCTCCGGTTCGGGTTCTGGTTCCGGCTCTGGCTCCGGTACAGCTTCTGGTTCCGGTTCAGGTAGAACTTCAGGTCCCGACTCCATCTCTGGTTCTGGTTGCGGGGCAGGCCTTGGCTCCGGTAGCGGCTCAGGAGCGGGTAGAGGTTCAGGTACACAACACTCTTTTCTATGTCCCCAGTTAATTGTTAACCCGCCAGCGATTTCACTTCCCCGTTCGGGGTTAAAGTAAGCTGTTCCGATAGCTTTATAGGACAAATCGAGTGAAAAATGTCTGAAATTTAACCCCAAGCCAAATGCAGATGCAAGGCGTTCGGAGCCACCAAAAACAAATCCTACCCGAAGAGGCAAAAAGCCTCTCATTGACCCTATTTCACCTCCCAGAGACAAACGAGGAATGTAAGATCTTCCGGGACCCAATAAAATCTGTTGCTGATAGTTTGCCCCCACTGTTGCATGATCAACATTAAATGGGTTATCGTGACGGCTCCTGGTGGTAAAATCCCAAGTGCTTGAATATCCTAAATCAAAGGACATTGGCAAATAGGTTATTATCATATCCCCAGACTCGAGAGTTTCGGTACCATCTGAAATATAGTCTTCAGGATCGTCTCCTCCCAGATTTTCAACACCTGAAACGACTCTTTGCAGATCACTCTCTTTTCTTATACTGTAAGTTACTTCTTTTACATCTCTTCCCCACATAATCATTCCAATATCTCTAATACCTAAGGCTACAGAATGATTATCATTATAGAAAATTCCGCCCAAATCAAAGCCAAACCCGTGTCCATAAGCTTTGGGGATAGAAGAATTTTCAAAGGGGTTGTTGAAATCCCAGGGTCCACTAAATCCCATCCCGGTGGTTTGGATATGAATATCACCATGAAAATCAATTTCCGATGAAGCTGAATCTACAAAAATACGACTATCGTCTGAAGACTCAGCCAAAAGTAAAGAATGCCCCATGATGTATCTCACGCCAAAACCCAAAGCGGCACAATCCAGTTTTAAAAGATCATGAATTCGTGGTAGCGACACTGGTAAACCAAACTGAAAAGAAAACTCTGTGAGCCAGGAAGTATGCTGATTAATACCGGAAAAATCAAGCTCATTACCTTTTCTTACTCCATCAGTTGCTGAATAAATGAGCATAAGTGGGCCACCCGGGATTGTAAGCTCTTCCTCCAGGCGCGTAGAAACATCAAACGCAAAGCGTCTATGTGCAAATGAAAACAGGTTCGTTTCAGCAGCCCCGTATACAGTGAAGCCATTTTTTAAGCCTCTTGTAAGCAACTCACTGACTTTTTCAGGCCCCATATCACTATCGATACCAAAGCTGTTTTTAAAGATTGTAGATTTGAGCTGAGAGATTCCTCTACGATTATCCACCCAGTATTCATTGAATGGCGAAAGGGATAAAACATCACTCCACAAAGTGACTCCGACATTGCCAAGAGATACCCCGCCGTTAGGTGGGCGGGATATAGCAAGCAAAGCCGGGTTATGGTATGAGGCATCAATGGCAACACCTGAAACATTTCTGCTCTGGGTATTTCCCACACTTCGGGGATTGTTGTCGATTGATGCAAAAATTGTAAAACTAAAAAGGAAAACTAGTAGAATTTTTTTGTGAATACTCATCACTTTACCTTTATTGATTTTCCAGCTCACCAGATTATTAATGAGTCACTATTGTTAACGCCTCTTAGATAAATCCATGAATTTATATGAATGTAATCTTCCACATGAATTGCATCAGCAGGTGTTTGTTTCTTAAAAATTTTCTGCCACCTTACAGAACAGGTGTCAGACTGTAACATTCGCTCAAGTTGTTTATCACTAAGAGTGATTGAAAAAGAACTGCTTTGGCTCCTTGGGGGCAAATAGATACCCTGCTCACCTAAAAGATTCACAAATCCCCTGGAGTAAGCCAATTCAGAATCTGCAACCAATTCACTTACTTCATTGTTACTGAGACTGTCCAGTTCAGGTAGCTTTTCCTGCGGTGCCAAAATAGCAAACAGTTGGGCACTCAGATTGGTATTATTTTCTAAACTCGTCTCAAATTCAGCCTCTCTTTGCTCCATTTTTCTAAAAGCTCTCATGGCAGCAGGTACAGAGAATGTATCAGTCCCCAGATCAATTGCAAACTCATCAATTACTTTCCATTTTAGTAATGCATCAATGCTGTATTTCAGTTCAGTCGCTATCTCAACTTTTCCTGCCAGGTTTTCATCCCATGCAACTTCATTAACATTGTTTACGTTACGAAGCCGAGTCCCCTCCGGCATACTTATACCGACAATTACTGCTGCGGTATCCGGAAACTGATTTGCTACATCTGTTAAATCAATTTCCCGTGTATATGTTTCTTCACTTCTTACAGAGTACAGTTTGGTTTCAGTATAGCTTACCACATCAGGGCTTTTAGGGTCAAATACAGAAAAGGTGACATTTAGAGTATCGATAAAGGTTCTTTCAGTCATTGAAGGACTAATCTGTGCCAGTGATGATACATCAGTTAGTATTAACCTGCCTACAAGAGAGTCACTATTTTCGCTCAGGGGTGGCATAGAGATTTCAATAAACTGAGTGTCTAATATGGGTTCTGGTGAATTCATTACTTTGGCCCCAAATTCCTGATAAATAAGGGAAGGGGCTAAAATCTCAAATATAAGTGTATCGCCCTCACTTACATCAACTCTGCGATTTTCGCTTGCAAAAGAAACTCCGTATTCAATGGAAGTCATAGTTGCACCTGCCAGAGTATCCCAATGTGGAAACATCCTTATCCCGGATACATCAATGCTTTCTATTTCTCCCTTTGCACGGGAGTTAATGGTTGCTGCGGCAAGTTTCCCTCTGTGGAATGTACTGTCCAAAGCCCGGTCTTTTAGATCTGTAAGTGAAAAAAGGTCATTATCATTACTGTACTCTGTTAACCACAAGTTTTGATGGTGTCCATCAATTTGTAAATTCAGATCTGTGCTATTATCAAAAAGGTAATTGAACGTTCCAGAATGTACATCAATATATTCCATGAAGATGTCATCAGTGATTCTGTAATCAAAGGAAAAAGTCTGGGAGTAGTTTTTAAGCAGTTGGTCATTTCCTGAATACTTAGATGCTAAAAGACCATCAAAATCAAATTCTACCACTACCCCTTCTCCAAACAAACTGTCTTCAGCAGTTTGAGCCTGTAGAGTTATTTCGATTTCTGATAGCATCTCCTGTCCGGCCACATCAAACTGTACAGTGCCGTGTGAACCCTGAGCGATTGTCCCAAGATGTTGCTGTCCCAAATCTCCAAGCCCGACATACACATTACTAAGCTCAGTTGTAAAATTATTGTATACTCTGACATTTAGATCGTTACTGTTTTCATGGAACAATATACTCTCCACAGCCGGAATCGGCGATCGTTTAGGTCCCATATTTATATTTGTATCTTCTACAACTGCTTCCGAACGAGAAAATCCAGTTTCTACTTTTAACCAATCAGAGAGCGTAAGTGGTCCCAGAATCTCTTTATACCTTTTCGGTTCAGGTCTGTCCTGAGTTATCTCAAAATCTGCACTATCATCTCTTTCTATGGAGAAAGCCAGCGTACTATCTTCTGTTATAAGTCTTACCTTTTCACTGTCATATCTTGCAAGCACCTGATCTTCCACAAAATATTTTTTGTTTGTGATGGGCAGATCAAAAGCAGACAACCATTCCAAAGGCTCATTGACCGGGTTTATGCACCCAAGCAGAAGCACATTAAGCGCTAAAACAATTCCAAAAAATATTCCTGTCGAGGCCCTTAATCCTCTTACCATCTTTTCCCCCGTATACGGTTGATCACTCGATATAAACAGCTTTAGCTTATTTAATTTAAAACCTACTCATAGAAATGTCAAACGGTCTTCTATTCGTTTCTTTTTCGCCACTTATCCCAAAACCCTTCAACTATAGTAATTTGTGGTCCCTCAAGCTGTATTTTCCCCTCCTTGTTTAGCCTTGCAAGAAGCCGGGAGTACGTTTCTGGAGTGGCACCGATTGCAGCAGCAAGGCTTTTCTTTGACATTCCTACAGCAATTCTGTTTTTCATACCATAGTGTTCTTCTATGAACATAAAAAAGCGCTCTTCAACATCATGCATAGTAAGGAAACGTATTCTCTCAGCAAGATATCGTTGCTTGCGCATGAGCATGGCAATGAAATCATTTCTGAAATCTTTCTTTTCCAACAGAAGATAGAATTGTTGCTTAGGTATTATAAACAACACCCCATCCATTAGAGTTGTTGCAGTAACTGGATATGTATCCTGCTCAAAAAGAACCACTTCTGCAAAAGGCTCACCGGGTTGAATAATCTTTATCACAATCTCTCTGCCATCAGGAGTGCTTTTGTAAAGACCAACAGACCCACTTGCTAAAAGGTAAAACCCGTAACCCTTGTCACCTTCCCGAAACAGTACCTCTTTTTTCACAATCTTTTTGGGTATGCATATATCTGCAAGCTGCTCTTTGCTGCTTTTGCTAACACCCTGAAAAAAGGCAGATCTATCGATAAATGCATAAATATCCAAAATTTAACCTCGACTCTCGGTTTTCTTGCAGCAAAATCACCTCGTAATAACTTCCAATATAAATAACGTGTATAAAAACAGCAGAAATAAGTTCTTTTTTTGTGCTTTCAGGGCTCCAACAGGGAAGATTTTTGCTTGTTCACATGAAAAATGCACTTTTCTTGATGCAGATCAATTTTTTTAGAGCCAGATAAACGCATATTTATAAAAAGAGCAACGGGGCAGTTCCAAAATGAAAGGGTAGATCATGAAAAGAAAAGTCGTAAACATCGATCAGGAAAAGTGTAACGGATGTGGATTATGTGTCCCTAACTGTGCCGAAGGAGCAATACAGATTATTGATGGTAAGGCAAGGCTACTTGGAGATCTCTTCTGTGATGGACTGGGAGCCTGTCTGGGCCATTGTCCTCTGGATGCAATATCTATAGAAGAGCGTGAAGCTGAGCCCTATGATGAGCGCAAAGTGATGGAAAACATCGTTGAGCAAGGACCAGCAGTAATAAAGGCTCATATAAAACACATGAAAGATCATAATGAAATGCAATACTATCGTCAGGCGATTGAATATTTGAAAGAAAATAACATAGACATCGATTTAGAAGAGATCGATGGAGAGGAGAAAAAAATGAACAGTAATTCCGGTGGCGGCTGCCCAGGATCAAGGGCAATGAATTTCTCTGCAGAGCAGAAAGCAAAAGAGGAAAGCGGAAGCCGTGATTCACATCTTACTCATTGGCCCATTCAGCTTCACCTTATATCACCAGCTGCACCGCATTACAAAAATGCCGATCTTCTTCTTGCAGCAGACTGTGTAGCTTTTTCTATGGGTGATTTTCATAAAGATTACCTCAAAGATAAAAAATTGACTATTGCCTGCCCAAAACTCGATGATGGACAGGAGATGTATGTAGAAAAACTCGCGTCTCTTATAGATGATGCTAAGATTAACACACTCACAGTTATGATTATGCAGGTCCCTTGTTGCAGTGGTCTTTTAAGAGTAGCTAAGGCAGCAACAGAGAAGGCTGAAAGGAAAGTTCCTATAAAGGCTGTTGTGGTAGGAATACAAGGTGAAATTTTAAAGGAAGAGTGGGTATAGAGTGGACACAAAAACAAAAGACAGTTTTTTCAGCAAATTTAAAAACCTTTTATCATTCAACAAGTCGGAGGAGAATATGAGTATGTTTTGTTTTCAATGCGAACAGGCTGCAAAGGGTACCGGATGTGACAAAGCTGGTGTTTGTGGAAAACAGCCGCAAGCTGCATCACTACAGGATCTGATTGTCTATCAACTAAAGGGCATTGGATTCCTAGCCAACAGTCTTCGCACAAAAGGCATAAAAGTTAGTGATGCAGATCAGTACACAGTTGAGGCACTGTTTACTACTGTAACCAACGTTAATTTTGATTCAGAAAGTCTCTCAGCAGTTATACGCCAGGGTGGCACGATGCGCGAGCAACTATTAACTCTGTACAAAGAGCATGTTGATTCAGACCTTTCATCTGTTCCTGAATCAGCCAGGTTCACACTTGCCAACACCGATGTGGAACTTATGTCTCAGGGCGCCGAGCACGGAATCCCCTCAACTCACCACAATGAAGACATTCGCTCTGTTCAGCAGCTGCTTACATATGGATTAAAGGGAATGGCAGCGTATGCAGATCATGCTCAGATACTTGGAAAAACCGATGATTCTATCTTTGCCTTTTTCCACGAAGCCCTCTCCTACCTCAATGAAAAAGAGCCTGAGTTGGAAAATCTTGTTGCGCTCAATATGAAATGTGGTGAAGTTAATATTAAAGCAATGGAAATCTTAGATGAAGCACATACTACCAGATATGGTCATCCAGAGCCAACTTCTGTTTCGACCTCATGGAAAAAGGGCCCTGCAATTGTTGTCACCGGTCATGATCTTCTTGATCTGGAAGAACTTCTCAAGCAAACTGAAGGTACCGGTGTAAACGTGTATACTCATGGCGAAATGCTCCCGGCTCACGGATATCCCGAACTTCGCAAGTACAAACATCTGGCTGGTCATTTTGGAACAGCATGGCAAAATCAGCAAAAAGAGTTTGATGGTGTTCCTGCAGCATTCCTTTTCACCACCAACTGTATTCAAAAGCCGCTGGCAGGGTATGCTGACCAGGTTTTCACAACCGGACTTGTGGCCTGGCCCAATATTAAACACGTTGGCAAACATGATTTCAAACAGATAATCGAAAAGGCCAAATCTCTTGGTGGATTACCTGAAAAAGAGGGACATTCGCTGATGACCGGTTTTGGTAGAAATGCGGTTTTAGGTGTTGCTGACAAGGTAATTGAAGGTGTTAAGGGTGGTGATATCCGGCATTTCTTTTTAGTTGGTGGTTGTGATGGAGCCAAACCCGGACGTAACTACTATACCGACCTTGCACAAGAAATACCCAAGGACTGCGTTATCCTTACACTTGCATGTGGTAAATTTCGTTTTAATCATCTTGATTTCGGTACTATTGGCGGCATCCCACGTCTTCTCGATGTTGGACAGTGTAATGACGCCTACTCTGCTGTAAAGATTGCTCAGGCTCTCGCCGAGGCATTTGGTGTAGGTGTTAATGAACTTCCACTGTCACTTATTCTCTCCTGGTATGAGCAAAAAGCAGTAGTTATACTTCTTTCTCTCCTTGCTCTTGGTATAAAGGGGATAAGGATTGGACCAAGCCTTCCGGCTTTCATTACCCCCAATATCCTCAACTTCCTGGTTGAGCAGTTTAATATTAAGCCAATCAGTACTGTTGAAGAGGACCTGAGTGCAATTCTTGCTTAATTGAGTACATATTCTTCTCTGTTTAAGGCTCTGTCAAAATAAGGCAGGGCCTTTTTTTATACCACAGAAACAGTTCTCGCCCCGTTTGGACGATAGTATAAGGTTTAACAACCGAAGGTGATTCAAGGTCGGTTTTTTGCTCACCGCTTCCATCCCCCATTAACTAAGCCCCAAAATGAATGTGCACGGTTTTTGATACTCACTATTTGTGGTAATGTATTTAACTGTTTAAAACTAAACCACAGAGTAAAATCTATGTTTCCTCTCAGAGATGAAAATCCTACGTTTCGTACTTCAATGATTACCTTTATAATCATTGCTCTGAATGTGGTCGTATGGGTGTTTTTTCAGGGGATGGGGTCAGAACCGGCTTTGAGTCGCTCGGTGTGTGAGTTTGGTGCCATTCCAGGTGAGCTTCTGGGGACGGTGCAGGAGGGTACCCGAGTTCCCATTTCCAGAAATGCCATGTGTGTTATTGGCGAATCGAAATGGATTACACTCTTTACCTCAATGTTTCTTCATGGGGGATGGCTTCATCTGATTGGTAATATGTGGTTTTTGTATGTATTTGGAGACAATATAGAAGATTCGATGGGAAGAGTTCGGTTTCTGTTTTTTTATCTGTTATGTGGATTTGCGGCTTCTTTGTTGCAGATTTTTACCCACATCGAGAGTCCGGTGCCAATGGTAGGAGCATCGGGGGCGATAAGCGGAGTTATGGGAGCGTATGCTGTGCTTTATCCCAAAGCTCCAGTGCATATGCTTGTGTTTCTTGGCTTTTTTATCACCAAAATTAAAATTCCTGCATATCTGCTTCTTGGTTACTGGTTTATAATACAGTTTTTAAGTGCACTTCCGGCTCTCAGTGGTGATGGCGGTGGTGGTGGAGTAGCATTTTGGGCCCATGTTGGGGGCTTTGTAAGTGGACTTGGTTTGATTTTTCTTTTTAGAAATAAGGATATAGTCCATCTTCACCGCGAGGCTGTTGAGAAGCGATGGGACTGGAATCAGAGTTAACCAATGCTGTTTTTTTTTAGCAGTATCTTATTGGTTCTCTTCCATGCCCAAAAGAGCGACCTCCCTGGCAAGTCTCACCACCACGTTAGCGTTATTTCTGTTTTGAAAGCGACTCCAGGCTTCTTCGACCCCATGGTAATCTTGTATTAAATGTGAGGATATAAAAAGAGAAGCGAGCAGGATCCTGCTACTATAGGTATCAGCGATTGTTCCGGTGGGGATCAAAATACGTGCTGCTTCATTCAAAGCCTCCATATCATAGTAGCACAATGCCTGTAAAAGATCAACCCATGTTTGCTCCTGAGGCGTCAGTTTTAATTTTGAGATCTTTTCCTCTATTACATCCCACAAAGCACGCATCTCGGAAACCGAAAGATAGGGCAGTGTTTTCTCCAGAATAGAAACCACAGAGTTTTGAATCTGAGTAAAAGTAGTTACTTCGGGGTTAGAGTAAGCAAGATCAAGCATTTGGATATCTGAAGTATAATCATTTACAGTGGTGACAATGAAATCCGACCCATAAACAAGTGAGCTGTATAGATCTTTTGCGTTATATATTTCTCTTAGGTTATTCACATCAGGAAAGTTTCTGTAAAGCTCGAAATCAATATAACTTGTATCCCATTCAATATATTTCCTAACCGGCACTATGGCATTTCTAATGTGATCCAACTCCTCTACATGGCTTCCCATATACCTGTGTTTCACTGCGTAAAGATCAACAAAGGGGTGAAAATCGGAATTTGCCATATAAGGATACGATTGGATCAGCGGATCCATGACTTTGTGACCAGCAAATCGAATCAGTCTTATATCATCGATCGATTTAAAACCCATTGATTGTAAGCTTTGAGCAAGTCCATCGATTTCAAATACATCCCTTTTTACACTTATATCTGCTTCAGGGTCGGGGCTGGCTACTATGATATAATCACTTCCTGTAGCATACAGATCGTAGTTAGGGAAACTTTCATTCATGGCTTTTAGAATTGAGGTAATAATCGAGATATCACATTCATACTTATGAAACCACTGTACCAGGATTCCGTCTTCATTGATATAGTTTTTTATGTGTTTGAAAAACTCACGTGAAAAAAGTCCCGATACTCCGCTTACCCAGGGATTAGATGGCTCAGATATAATGATATCGTACTTTTTATTTCGTGCGGCAAAAAAGCTCTTCGCGTCTTCTATATGAATTTCACACCGCTCATCGGTAAAGGTATTGGCGACCCTTTCCCCCATTCTACGTGCAGCTCGTACCATCTCTGGTTCGATCTCAATCACATCAACCTGTTCATACTGCTGGTCGTAGAGCAGAAAATGGCTGGTCATTCCCGCACCAAGTCCGATAACCGCGGCATTTTTCGCATTTTCAACAACGGTCATGGGAATAACACCCAGCATAGCCATCGTATACTCATCACTGCTGTGACTCTCTATGCCTATACTTGCATCTGGTTTACCGTTTGTTGAGAGAACATAGTTTGATGCAGTTCTAAACAGGGAAACCGATGCAGTTCTTCCATCTCTGTGGGATAGGATGTCTTTGTTTCTGGATATGCTGCCATATCTAAAAACACCTGAAGCCATTAGTACCGGATCGATGTGACCAAATGCAAGAGTGACAAACACTATCACTACACACACAGGTGAAACTGCGGTCTTAAGATTGCTAAACCTGGTTTCGGCAAACGTATACAGAATAAGCAGCCCTATAGCAATATCCAACGTTCCACCAATGGAGATCATCAACTTAAGACCAAAAAGTGGCATTAAAATCCACACCGCAAGCACTATCCCCACAATACCACCAAAAGTATTTAATGAGTACACTTTTCCGATAGCCTGCTCGCCAAAACCCTTTTTGTAGAGGATATGAGTAATAAGTGGGATCACCATTCCTGCGCAAATGGTTGAAGGCAGCATTATAGCCATGCAGATAAAATGAGAGATGATATTATACAATAGATATCCCTGTTCATTTCTTTCAAGAGCATTCATTGTAAACTGCATAAACTCAAACATGTTACCATAAACAAATATGGTCATCAAAGCTGAGCTCCCCATAATTATTTGCACTATTCCCAAAAACCTGGGGACATTTTTAATCCTATCGATTCTATTTCTTACAAAGAAACTTCCCAGAGCTATACCAAGAATAAAGGCACTGAGCATGAGCTCAAAAGCATGAGTTGAGCTGCCAAGTACCAGGCTTAGCATCCTGATCCAACCTATTTCGTAGATAAATGATGCTGTAGCAGTAAGACTTGAGATCAAAAGTAAGGGTATATAATACCCTTTTTTTGCGTTAAGTGAAGGTATTTCAAACGGTACATCCTCATTTATACCTTTTTCAGGTTTTTCGACCATTTCTGTACTTTTTACACTTTTTCGGCATAAGTAGAAAACCATCAGCCCGACAAAAATATCAAGGATTCCACCGGTGACGATCGCGCCTCTGAGTCCGTACCGTTCAACCAGGAAAAAGCCGCTCCACAATACCCCAAGTGAAGCTCCAAGTGTATTCACAAAATATATTACCGATATTTTATAACCACTAAGCCCGGGAAAACGACGTACTATACCCGCTGCCATAAAAGGAAATGTGGCACCCAGAAGAATGGACTGGGGAAGAATTATCAGCGATGCTGTAATCCACTTATAAACAGAAATAAGAAAGGATGAATTGAGAGAAGGAATTATATGATCAAAAGACACACTTAAATAGGTGATAAAAACATTGTGAAACAGTAAAGCCATTATTCCAAGTGAAACTTCTATCAGGGCAAAGGCGGCAAGAAGGTTTTTAATGCGCACCATTTTCATACTGGCGATCCATGACCCTAAAGCCATTCCACCCATATATATAACCAGCACAAGGGTCTGTGAATAAGCTGCATGTCCCAGAAAAAGTTTTAAGTACTGAGACCAAATAGATTCATATATGAGCCCTGAAATTCCGGATACAAAAAATAGCGCAAAGTAGAGGTATATGAGCATAGTGCCAAGCCTGTCTTAAAATACAAATAAAGTTGTTGTCATAAGAAGTTACTGAAGGGTTGATACTGAAAGAGTAATCTGGTATTTTCTCCAATTTCATTTCTACATAATTTTGTTTTAGAATATATGGTTCGCCAGAGCGTAAATGCAAGTTAATGGCCTTGCATTTGCATAGAAAGTGTGTGAGTTTGATGCAGCTTATCCCGATTTTCTCAATTCATTTAACTACTAACATTCCAACCATATGAGCAAACAACCTATCTAAACACTATGGACAACAAAATTCTAACAGAAGGTGCAGTAGCAAAGATAAACGGAGTACCAGTGCTTCTAATCAGTGTAGCGATACTGGTGTTAGGTACTAACCTTCAGAGTACTCTTCTTGGGGTTCGGGCTGGCATTGAAGGGATAACCGACAGCAGCATCGGTATGATGATGTCAACATACTATGTAGGGTTTGTGCTTGGTTCACTTCTTCTGCCGCGTCTGATTAGCTCGGTTGGCCATATCCGCACCTATGCTGCTTTAGCCTCCACCGCTTCTGCACTAACACTTGCCTATATCCTTATTATTACAGTTCCATTCTGGGTATTGCTGAGGTTTTTTCACGGCCTGTGTTATGCCGGAATGATACTAGTAATCGAAAGCTGGCTCAATCGTTGTGCGGATAAAAAAAACAGAGGAAGACTTCTTGCAACCTATGGACTGGTATTCTGGGGCTGCTCTGCACTCAGTCAGATGCTTCTCCCTCTTGCTTCACCTGAAGGGTTTGTACTGTTTTGTCTGGTTTCAATTCTTGTATCGCTTGCAATGGTTCCTCTTACTCTTGCTCCTTCAAAAGACCCTGTTTCGGTGTTTTCTAAAAAGACTGAGTTTAGACAGTTACAGGGTATTTCACCCATCGGGGTACTGGGGGTATTTGTGAGCGGGTTGTGTATGGGCAGCGTTTATGGCATGGGGCCTGTTTTTGCACACAACATAGATCTGAGCACAGAACAGATTTCATTGTTCATGTTTGCTATTATGGGTGGAACAATGATCTCTCAGTGGCCCCTTGGAAAATTAAGTGATAAAGTCGACAGAAGGCTGGTTATTTTATTCACCCTTTTGGGTGCAGGTGTAATAAGTATGCTGATAGGATTGCAGAACGACCTTAGCGTTAACGTAGTGTTAATCATGGCACTGATGTATGGTGCTCTGGCTTTTCCTCTTTACTCTATCAGCGTGGCGCATGTTAACGATCTGGTGTCTCCTGAAGAGAGTGTGGGAACAGCCGCAACCCTGATACTTATCCAGGGTATAGGCTCTGCTATCGGCCCTTCAATGGCTGGATTTGTTATGGGCAATATCGGAGCACATGGGCTCTTTATCTTTGTGGGATCGGTAATGCTTTCTGCATCAGTTCTAACCGTAGTTATTATTCCTCATAGAAAAAGCGTTTCTGGTAAGATTAAACGGGGATTTACAGTTATACCCAGGGTCAGTTATGTATTACTTCATACTCATTCAAAGCGTAAATCAAAACAAAAACGCCCAAAGGTCCCGAAGGACAGGTCTCATATCGGGAAATAAAACCACCAAACCGACACCCTGGGTGTCCTATGTGCGGCGGGACTGGCACAAGGCCAGTCCCTACCCCCAAAAACCCTAATAGGACCTGTACAGACCGCTTTCGGATCTCATCAACTGAATTGAATTAATCTCTTTGAAATTCAGATCAAAAATGGTTGCAGTAACAGAACGATTTTCAATGGATAGCATACCAAATGATGGTGGCATGTTTTTGTCAAGTTTTCCTTTTAAATGCCCCGGATTCATATACAGAATCCCTTCGTCGAGCGTTAAATCCTGTTTGTGTGTGTGACCTGACAAGATGACATCAGACTTTATTTTATCGTCTTCTGTCAAATCTTTCTGGATACTGTGCACCAGTAAGATTTCAAGCCCCAAAATAGCTTCTCTTAATTTAGCCGGCAAAGTACCATTTCTGTAGCGTTCATCATAGATACCCGGGATCTGAACGATTTCCACATACCAGTCTTCAA
The DNA here is from genome assembly GCA_029688955.1 of Chitinispirillales bacterium ANBcel5. Classification (NCBI taxonomy): domain Bacteria; kingdom Pseudomonadati; phylum Fibrobacterota; class Chitinispirillia; order Chitinispirillales; family Chitinispirillaceae; genus Cellulosispirillum; species Cellulosispirillum alkaliphilum. Next base: position 145,574 of record JARUKZ010000006.1, read on the forward strand.
GCCCCATTACATCTTCGTAATCATCCCCCAGATGATAAATTGAGGCAACTTTTTGACGAGAAATCAGAAATTCTGAAGCTTTTTGCAGGTAATCAATATTCTTGTGCGTATCACTTACGACTCCGATCTTCATAGCACTACTCCTTTTATGTTAAAATGACCGGGTCCGGCAACAGGAAACAGTAAAGTCCGTGGGGATGCATGTACCCCCACAGCTCTCAAAAACTGTCCCTGACAGAGTGTGTTTAAGCTCTGTTTGTAACGGTAAGAGAAGCGATCTTCTCAAGCAAAGCAGCATGTTCTGCTAAATAAGTTTCAACCTGTTTAACCACGTTTGAAGCAGTGTACCCAAACTTTTCATCGAGGACTGTAAACGGTGCGGATGCCCCGAAACGTTCCATTCCAATAACCTTGCCCATAGGCCCTACGAGATCTTTAAGCGCAACCGGGAGCCCTGCGGTAAGTCCCAAAGCAGGAACCCCAAAGGGGATGATCGAATCTCTGTACTCCTCACTCTGTTCAAAAAACAGACTCTCAGAAGGAGCAGAAACCACCCGTACCTTCAACCCCATTTTGCTGCTCAAAACTGAAGCACCCTCAACCAGGGTGATCACTTCAGAGCCGTTTGCCACAAGTACCACATCGGGTGTACCATCACAGTCCCGAACGATGTAAGCACCTTTACGGGCACCAAGCGCGTCTTTATACCTTGTGGAATTTTCTTGAGCAGGAACATCCTTTATCTTTTGCCTTGAGAGCAGAAGCGCGCTTGGAGTAGCGATGTTTTCATAGGCAATTTTCCATGCCACCGTTGTTTCAACTGCATCGGCCGGACGTAATACCAGCATACTTCGCTTTCCCTTAAGGTTTGCCATCTTCTCAAGCAGTCTAACCTGTGCTTCCTGTTCGATTGGCTGATGGGTTGGCCCATCCTCTCCCACTCTAAAGGCATCGTGAGTCCAAATGTACTTTACCGGAAGCTCCATCAGTGCGGCCATACGAATTGCCGGTTTCATATAGTCAGAAAAGGCGAAGAAGGTTCCGCAAACAGCCAACACACCACCGTGTGAAGCGATACCATTCATCACTGCAGCCATGGTGAGCTCTGCGACACCAGCCTGAAGAAAACCACCGGTAAAATCACCTTTTTGTAGAATTTTTTGCTGTTTTAAAAAACCGTCGGTTTTATCACTGTTTGAAAGATCAGCAGAAGAAACGATCATATTTTCTACTTTTTTACCAAATTCACCGAGAACTACCCCACTTGCTGCGCGACTTGGTATATCCTGTTTCTGAACGATCTCTTCCCAGTTAATCTTTGGCAGCTCACCATCCATAAATGACCAGAACTTTTTGGCCAATTGAGGGTTTTGCTCTTCCCACTGTGCCTGCTCAGCTTTCTTTTGCTTTGCGTACTGGCGTTTTTTGTTCAGCACATCTTCATAATACTCTTTTACATCAGGAAAAACAGCAAAGGGATCCCGGGGATCTCCGCCCAGATTTTTAATCGTCGCTTCAATTGAAGCACCGGCTCCGGTGAGCGGCATTCCATGCGTTGAAACCATATGTTCAAAAGAGTTCCCTTCACTGTCTCTGGCCCCTTTACCCATTACCGTGTTACCAATAATTAGGGTTGGTTTTTCGGTTTCATCCTGAGCAGTTCGTAGTGCCTGACGGATCTGGTGCTGATCATTACCATCGATGGTTAATACATTCCAGCCCCAGGATTTATACTTCGCTTCAGTATCTTCACTGGTGACTTCAGAGGTAGTGCTTGAGAGCTGAATTGCATTGGAATCAAAAAACATTACAAAATTGCTCAACCCAAGGTGCCCCGCCATTCGGCCCACACCCTGTGAGATCTCTTCCTGAATACCACCATCTGATACGTACGCATAGGTTTTATGCGCCATCCATTCGCCAAATCGCGCAGCCAGAAACCGCTCGGCAATGGCCGCGCCAAGTCCCATTGCATGTCCCTGTCCAAGGGGGCCTGAGGTGTTTTCGACTCCTCGCTTGATGTCTCTTTCAGGGTGACCGGGCGTGCTGCTTCCCCACTGCCTGAAATCCTTAATATCATCGATGGAAAAAGCACCAGTTAGGGTAAGAACCGAGTAGAGCATAGGAGACATATGGCCCGGATCGAGGTAGAAACGATCTCTGTTAGGCCAGGACATATCGTCGGGATCCCAGTTTAGAAATTCAGAATAAAGAATATTAATAAAATCGGCACCTCCCATTGCACCGCCGGGGTGACCAGATTTTGCTTTTTCTACCATAGCGGCAGAAAGGATACGAATATTATCTGCGGCGCGATCAATTGTCTTAAAATTCATCGTGTTTGGAACTCCTTAATACTGGGATTTTAAACTTGAGGACCTTCCGAAATTAGGACACTTGCTCCAAAACAGAAAAATAATAGATGTGCACCAGACAAACCGCTTTTTTGAGGCCCTCGGGAAATTTTAAGAGGATGTATCTTTCTTCATGACTATTTCAGCAGTTGTAACTGGTCTTTCACGAGCAGATGTTTTATCGCTTTTTCACACAGAGGATTACAGAAAGATGTTTTCATTACTCAAAGACTGCAACCGCTAAGGAAAATATGTAAAAGTTACTATTCTCTATATATATACCACAATGATTTCCTCGTTTTCTGTGTTCAATTTTTCTTGGCCTTATCACATCAAATAGTTATATTTTTTGGCCTTTGATTTGTACCCTGTTTATGCATATCATAACAGGAAAACAGAAGACAAATAACCAAATTGGGGAAAACCGGGTGAAAATCATAATTGTTGGCGCCGGCGATCTTGGCCTCGGACTCACTGAATATTTAAGCAATTACGATCACGAAATATCGGTGGTCGAGCGAAACCCCTCTCTTGCATCAGATATAAACTCAAGATACGATGTTCTCACTATCACCGGTACTGGTTCCAGTCCCGATGTGCTTGAGCAGGCCGGAATCGAAGATGCAGACATGCTTATAGCTGTTACCCCCAGTGATGAAATCAACCTTCTTGCCTGCCACTTTGCCATGCAGTACGCAGTTGGCAAAAGGATCGCCAGGATTGTATCCGATGAAATTCTTGGAGCCGGGAAAATTGATCTTAAAACTGTTGGGGTTACCCACGTAATAGGCACAGAAAAAGAGCTGGTTAAAAATGTTCTTCGATTTATTGAATTACCCGGCCTAACTGATGCTGCGGATTTTCATGGAGAGAGTGTGTACCTGAGAGGGTACAGAGTCACCCAGGAGATGCCTATTGCCGGTAAAACTCTTTATGAGATGCGTGGTCTTGCCGGTGATGCCCCGATGCTTGTAATGGCAATAATCCGTGAAGGCCAGAGCCTAATCCCCAGAGGCACAGAGCGGCTTATTCCCGGTGATGAGATGATCGCTATTATGCCCAAAGACTCCTACCCGGCTTTCCGATCGCTTTTAAACCGACCCGTGAAAAAGTTAAAGAAAATTGTAGTTGCAGGAAACACTCTTTCAGCAGTTCAGATCTCTGATGCGTTATCCAGGGCTGCAGAGCGAGTTATACTGGTTGATCCGGATCCGGAGCATGCCCGTGATGCTGCGTTGGCACTAAACCGGGTGGAGGTACTTGCAGGCGATCTAACCGATGCTGATTTGCTGCAGGAGGTGAAGGTAGCAAATGCCGACTTTTTTATCGCTGCCAGTAAGGATATGGAAGACAATATCATGTCGAGTCTGCTGGCAAGGGCTGAAGGAGCAAAAGAAGTTATCGCAATCCGCACTGATGACCGGCATTTTGATCTTTTTCACTCACTGGGGGTTGATCATGTTATAAGCCCCAGAAGAGTTACGCTTCAAAAAATTATTGAGAGCATACAGATTGCGCCAATCGATCCGTTACTGAGTCTCAGAAAAGTAGATCTGGCAGTGGTAAGAGCTGTTGCCTCCAAAAAAAGTTTTGTTCTGGGTAAGACACTCATAAATCTTGATAAATACTTTAAAAAAGGTATCATTATTGGAGCGATTGTCAGAGAAGGTGATATTATTATACCAGACGGGCACACAGAGATACAATTAAATGATGAGGTGCTTGCGCTCTGTAATAAAGAAAATCTCAGTACAGTGAAAAACATTTTTAAAGCCGGATATCGTCTCTAAAAAGGTAAGGGTAACCCTTTGAACCACAGATTCGTAATCTATTTTATTGGTAAACTGCTTCAGATCCTTTCGCTTCTTTTTCTTGTTCCTGCTGCTATTGCCTGGTATGAAACGTCCGGCACTTTTTGGGAACGTGTTTTAGATCCGGCACTTGCGGGGCTGCTCTTTTCGATCATTTTCTCCTCTGTTACCGGAACAATCTTTGTCTTCACCCAGCGAAAAAATAAGGGCAAAATTGAAGTTCGTGAAGGTTTTGCAATTGTAACATTTGGTTGGCTGGCGCTTACTTTCGCCGGCTCATTTCCCCTTTTTATATACTTTCTTTCACTTTACGAAACTTTATCTGCAGGCAAAGTTATCGCCGCTTTTACTGATGCTTTTTTTGAAGTAATGAGTGGGTTAACCACAACAGGTGCAACAATACTTACCGATATCGAAGCTGTTCCTCAGGGAATTCTTTTCTGGAGAAGTCTGACCCACTGGATCGGTGGAATGGGAATAGTAACTCTTGCCCTTGCACTACTCCCTACCTTTGGAGTAGCTGCTTACCAGCTCTTCAGAGGTGAAGTTCCGGGACCATCAAAAGAGCGACTACGGCCCAAGCTGGCACAAACAGCCATCATTCTCTGGGGGGTTTACGCCCTCTTTACACTCATACAAACAGTTCTGCTCATGTTTGGTGATATGTCCCTCTATGATGCTGTACTTCATGCATTCAGCACCATGTCAACAGGAGGGTTTTCCACAAAAAATACTTCCGTTGCAGCATTCAACAGCGCCTATATAGAGTGGGTTATTATACTATTTATGTTTCTGGCGGGAACAAATTTTCTTATCCACTACCGGCTCCTGTTTTTACGCGACCTGAATATGATTAAGAGTAACCGTGAATTTCACCTCTATACTGCTATCGTAATTACTGCTGTTTTCATCTGTATAACAGCGTTAAGTATTCAGGGGCTTCAGCCCAGAAGCGAAATTGAGCGCCATTTCAGAGCACAAGAGCTTACAGAGGAGCAGGTAGATCTTAAAATCATGGTTGAAGAGGAAAAGATTAAACCGCTCGGTGCGCGCGTTCGACACTCCTTTTTTAATGCTCTGGCAATAATTACCACTACCGGCTTTGTCAGCGCAGACTGGGACACCTGGCCCGATTCGGTTCGGGTGGTATTTATGATTCTTATGTTCTTTGGAGGATCTGCGGGCTCAACTGCTGGTGGAATAAAAATGATACGAGTGCTGGTGCTCTTTAAGGTGGCAATTCACCAGGTGAAACTTATTCTTCAACCAAGGCTGGTCTCACCGGTAAAAATTGGTAAAGTAGCTCTCAGCGACTCTCAAATGTCGGGCATCATCTCCTTTTTTATAATCTTTATGGTTCTCTTTGTCTTCTTTACTGCAATAATGTCCACAATGATTCCCGATTTTACCACCTCGGTTTCAGTGGTTGCAGCAACACTTGGAAATATTGGTCCAGGGCTTTCCGGGGTGGGTGCAATGGAGAACTACGCCTGGATTCCCCTGCCCGGAAAATGGATCCTAACACTCTGTATGCTTCTTGGAAGACTTGAAATCTATACCGTTTTGATTGCCTTTTCGCGTATAAGCTGGAGAAAGTAGTCTCTATTCAGGCTCAATGTTCTGTTCAACGCTCACAGCGAAAATCCAGATAACCAAATTGGGGATGTGAATAGAAATTGTTTTATGGGGCTAAAGGCGATAGATTGGGTCACCCCCGGGCGTCAATGGTGAAAGCGTGTGAAGACCCGTTTGGGGGGACCCTTGGGCTATAATCGCGGGGGGAATTTGGAATGAAGGAATGTATCCACACCTCAGCTTTCCCGCTGCGCAATAACTCAGAAACCGCCCCGGGTAGAGAAAACCGGGGCTAATATAAATAACCCCCTTTGGGGTATTATAATCGATGTCCCGAATGATTTGTTTTTTTGTTTAGATGGAAATATTGATTGATGAAATAATCTTATCACACTGCAATTCTCGCTGCCTTAACCCAAAACCTGGTGAATGTAGATATAATAACCTGAAAGGTTTTCTTATATTAGCCCTGGGCTTTCTTCTACCCTGGGCTTTCTTCTACCCTGGACTTTCTTCTACCCTGGACTTTCTTCTACCCTGGGCTTTCTTCTACCCTGGGCTTTCTTCTACCCCGGGCTTTCTTTTCCTGTAGACGGATGGCACCCCCGACCGTTTTTACCCTGTACAATCCTTCCATTTTGCGGTCCTATACGCTCCTTAACACTGCTTTTTTCGCCCATAGTAAAAAAAAGCTGGTATCATCAATTGCTCAGATAGTAATTTAAAGTAATGACACGTTTACCCATCAGGAACAAGGAGCCTACCGATGACTACAGAGTATGAATCGTATGACAAATTAGCCCCGGTATTAATGAACGAAACGTTTGAAACGCTACGGCGTCCCGATATGCCCGTTGATGTATCGGCACATGAAGGATATGTGTTTGTATTGTTGTTGCGTAAAGATGAAGAGGAGCTTAAAAACATAGGCTACGATCCCGCTATTACCAATCGCATTAAAGAACTTGTGGGAACGTTTTGTATAGCGGAAGCAAAGCTTACAGCAATTCTTGGCGACCTGCATGAAGCGGTAAAGGTGTGGAGAGAACACCGGGCTGAGGGGTATAAGTTACGAAAAAAGGTCCTTGGCGCGCTTAGATTTGCATGCAGGGAAGATAAAGAAGCACTCGAAAAACTGCAACCCTTTCCCCGAAGGCCTAAACAGGAGATAATGATACTGAACCTTCACTTTCTTTCTGAGCTTGGCAAAAAATATAAGCATCACTTAAAACAGATTAATTTCGATATGGCGGAGATCAACCGGTGTAAAACATTCGGTGATAAGCTGAGTCGTCTCTACGCGAAGGCCTACTCTGAGGAAGGACCGTGCAAGATGCGGGTGCTTCGAAACAAAGCATTCACCCGTATGAAAGAGCTTATGGCTGAAGCGCGGGCATATGTCCAATATCTGTTCCATGATAATCCTGAACATCTGAGACTTTACAGCAGTGAATACCGCAGGAAGAACTATCGTTATAAGAAGAAAAAGAGTGCTGATTGCAGTGCGCGGAAGAAAACACCACCGGCGGAACCATCACAGGGCAGCGCTAGCGCCACACCACCTGTCCGGCAATCGTTTCCCAACACCCAAAAGAGGTTTTCTATTCGCAGAAGCACAAAAAGGAGAGTTGTTTTAGGGATAAAACGAGCCCCTGAACCGAACCAATCTGCCTAAGCGACCACTCAGTTTACCTTTTTTGTACTCTTTTTCGCCTTCAAAAGTTGGGCGAAACCAGCCTCCTATTGCCTAAATCCACCAAATTCCGACTGAATACACCAAAAATAACGGTCCTCTTCTAAAAATTACGGTACTATGGTCTACCGACCCCTGTTTTAAGCCGCAAATCTTCTGTTGGTAGTGTAAGAACGGGGTGAATGGTGTCATAGTTTCCCTGTTTATAGTGTGCCAAAGGGTGCAAAACAGCGCTATTTCCACACGAAAACAGCACTATTACACCCTACATGCCACACTTTGGTAGTTGCGAACAGCTCATTGCCACCTAAAAGTTCTGCACAGTGACTACTGAGAACACTACGTTGTATAAAGAAAACAGTGCATTGTACCCAGATAACGGGTACAAAGCCAAACCGGTATAAGACTGTTCTCATACCACGCCGGAAGAATTAGCACATGGTTGATACCTATAATTAATAGGCGAAACTTTGTGTTTGGTTCCCTTATACACTACGATCGCACCATGGAAGCTTTTCGTTCATACCTGTTCTGTATGGCGCACCACCATGAAACAGACCTGATCGCTACACTTTTGCATCCATCGTACTCCATTTTCATACCTTTAAACAGCAAATGTGATGGTTATAACCTTCAGATGGGCGCTTCTATGCGGGGTTTAGTGGGGGTATATTCAGGATATTGTTTATGGAACTTCATACAAGCCACTCTAAGAGCGTAAGATTTTTTTGGGGCTAAAGGCGATAGACTGGGTCACCCCCGGGCGTCAATGGTAAAAGCGTGAAGGGATCCGCTTGGGGGGACCCTTGGGCTATTATCGCGGGAGGAATTTGGAATTTGGAATTTGGAATGGAGGAGTGAGGGAATGAAGGAATCCACAGCTCAGCTGGTATTATGAACAATGCACTAACTCAGTTCCCCGAGCGTAGCCGAGGGGCGTTTCTGTTCTAATATACTATGAAGAAAATAGTAACTTTCCATCTTTCCCGTTCCCTGTTCAATGCTCATAGCTATTTAAAGGGACCCTTGGGATATTATCGCGGGAGGAGAGGGGAGAACGGAATTTGGCCTTGATCTCCCTCTTAAGCGCTGAAAGCGCGCAATCTAATAGCCCGGGGTAAGCCAGTCTTCTGGCGCAGCCCCGGGTAATGGTGCCAAAAAAGATCCCAAGCGCTGAAAGTGCGGGATATTCCGTTGGTATTTGGATATGCAGGAATAATGAAAATCAGAACTTTTTTTTCATTCCTAAGTCGCTTAGAAATGAATACCACAACCCGTTTTTTGACTTCTCAGTACAGCAAGGCTGGAAGTCCCAATATTTTTAGGGGTAAGTATAATTATCGCCTCTCAGGATACGTCTGAAGCCTCTTAAACCTAACACTGTTTGCCTGGGCCGGGGCGATTGCCTCGGGCTTTTACTGCAAATCGTCCTGTTCAGGCTCCATTTGGGTAGTATCAGAAAGCGGGGTGTAATAATTTTCCTTAAGTTCCCTTTCCTTTTCAAACTTTTTAACCCACATGGTAAAAGCGGGGTCCGCGGTTTTCTCAAAAGCTAACATTGCGTGCTCAATTGCTCCGTCAAGGTCATTTTGTATATACCTTTTATGTAACATAAGATTATAGAAGGCTTCACTTTTGTTGTTTTGCCGATACTGTTCCCAGATTCGGGAAGCTTCCTCCCAGTTTCCGTTTCTTGCGGCAATTAAAGAGCTTCTGAAGAGTTCATCATCACGTATTGTTGCCATCGCGTAGCTGGCGGTAATTTCTGTGGGCGTAAAGCCCGAGATAAGTGCTTCGTTACTGTTAGCTGTCATCTTTTGCAAAACTGTTGCTCTGTCGGGCAGTTTAGAAAGAGCTACTGCACGGTTTGCGTCCTGTGATTCACTTACATAGTTTTCCTCTACGCTTATGGAATTCATAACTCTGCCATCAGAGGGATCGATAAACCTGTAAGTCACCTGTAGCCTACCCCTGCATTTTGCGGTAAAGGAAGAGCGACGCCTTCCCTCTCTATCGGTATAAGAATTATCTGTCACCTCTGTTTCGACATCATAATGAGTTATGGTTCCGGTAATTACCATCTGGATGGAAGATTCATTCTGAGCGATATCCCTGTCAAACACATTGAACGATCCTGTTTGAATCAGCCTGTTGGTTAAATCATCCGCAAAGACCAGGGCCAATGAGTTTGAAGCATAGTTTTGGCTTAACAGATCCCACAGGGTCATATTTCGGTTGCTAAGCCTTCCTTCCTCAAAAGGGAAGACCGCGATATTTTCTATATGGTTAAAACTGTGCTCAGGATACCTGATATAGGTAAGGTAAACATCTGCACTTCCTCCACCAGACAGAAGATTTCCAAGATGCGCACAACCGCTCAGAAAGCTATGCACCAAGAGCACTATAAGCAGTAACACTGTTTTCATAAACAATCCTTTTTATAGTTCAAAAACATAGGAGATATTCACTACCAGCCCCGATGGAGCAAGCTTGGTTTCACTTGTTTTTTCTCCATCCATCTTAAAAATCACATTTGAAGAGGTAGCTTTTAGTGTTTCTGTGATAGATTCACCACTATCCAGTGACGTTCCGCTGAGCTCAAACTCCGCTTCTGCCACAGACAAGGGAAACTGATATCCAGCGCCAAGCATAATCAGCCCTCTTCGGTTTACCCTAAGATAGGTATTAAGTTCCGGGCGCAACACAGTATGGACAGAGGTTAGTGACACCAGCAGATCATCGCCCTTAAACTGTTTATCATTTATCTCTGTATAGATATCCTGGATGAGAGGAACGGATCCTATATCAACGCTTGACCACCCAAAAAGGATATCAGCTTTGGCCTGTACCCACAAGCGATTATTGATAACTGTTCGATTGTATCCGCCTCCAAAAGCGATTCCAAGCATAGTAAATGTTCCTGACTGGACATCAAAGGCAACACCAAAATGTATTGGCCCCTGAACACTGGTTTCAACATTAATCCCAAGCCCCCAGCTCCCCTTTGGTTTCACCATAGAGGAATCGATGATGGTTGAAGAATCACCAAACATATCATCGATAAGGGTAAATTGAAAGGGACGATCATCTCCTGAGAGTGTACGCATGCCGCTTTGGAGCCGTAGTTGAGCCGTAGGTGTTCCGGCTATCGAGACCCCCGATGGGCTGGTCCCTTCCCCATCAGTTCGGGGTTCAGGCACTCCCTGAGCGAAAATCGTTGTACAGCTCAAAAACAGTAGTAAATACTTGAGCATGATTACTCCTTTAAATAGAAACGGTGTGGCTACAGTTACACGCATCTTTTCAGGCTCACAAAATAGGTAATCGCATGTAGTGTTTCAATAAAAAGGGCTCAAAGGAGGTAATATTATCGTAGCCGGGCTAAAGCAATCATCATTTTAATTAAGCAACTCCCGTCGAATAAATTCCTTGGGATCACCTCTGTAGCGGCGCAGCTTTTTAAGTTGCTCAACGGTTAAAGCCAAATCATGATCGTTTTGTTCGTAAAGCTCATACATAAGCGACAGATCAAGAGTATAGGTCATTCTCGCCGCTATAAAAGCGTTATTGATAGTAGCTCTGTAAAGGCCTCTGTAGTTATCGGTTTCAAAAAGCGAATCATAGTTTTGAGCCAGATTTTCCTTAAACACTTCTATAACCCGTTCTTTCCCATCGAGTTTTTCTTCCCTGCTCAGATCACTTTGATATAAAGTACTGAGTTCATTATACAATGAGTGGATACGATCGATATACACATCATAATCCTCAAGGGCCAAAACAGCACTTTTATACTGGTCTGAATCCTTTCCAAACATTTGTTTTACAAATTTTAATCCGCCCTCATTACCTAAAAATGTCGCGATCTCTTCATTAAATTGCACCTGATTTTTAAGGTATATAGTAGCATGCATCTGCTCATGGATAATCAGATTAGCAAGGTCAAACACAGAGTACTCTTTGAAGAAGGAGTAGACCGGATCGGAGAAAAAGCCTAACGTACTGAATGCTCTTGCCTGACCGATGTGTACATCATAGCCGCGTCTTTGAAGTTTTGCAGCTTGCCGTTCTGCATCAGTTCTTACAAAGAACCCTTTGTAGGGAAAGTTGCCAAAAAACGGAAACCACCAGTTGTGCATTTCAAAGCTGTCATCGCGTGCAGCCATAACCACATCAACCATATATCCCCGCTCGACTTCAACATACTTTAGGTAATTATTATTTTTTTTAAGACCAATTGTATCCATGGCAAAAGAGCGGATCTGCAGCACAAGCTCAAGAAACTCTCTTAACTCATCGGTTATTTCATCATCCTGGAGCATTCGATCAATGCTCTCGGCCCTCCACTGATACCGAAGTAAATAAGCCCCCTGTTTTGCAAGATAACAGCTGCTGTTTAGGGTAATAAAGAGCAGAAGAGATAACAGTGAAATCTTTTTTTTAGACAGTTTTGTGCACCGTTTCATTTATGTATACCTTTAAGTGTGCAAAGAGGAACAATAAAGCAGTACAACAAAATAGTATAAATTCCGTTTGATCGAAGGCAAATATAGGTAATTTTACCCAAAAATCAGTATTTAATGCACTACACAAACCACTTATTGTTTGGTTCTACCCTTTTTTTTCGCTTTTTTAGAAAAACACTGTAGCCAGCAGCAAAAAAAGTTCCATTTTTTTTTTAATTAATTATATAATGTATGAAAATCAGAGCTGTATTTTTAATTCAATATAGCCCGGATTTAAACGTAATTTATTCATACCCGCAAAGAGGGGCCTTGCATTTGCTCTATAAATTACTTATTTTGCATACCATAACCACAATGAACCTCTTATGCAACTACCCCTTATTGAAAAAAAAACAAACTATCAACTTAATCTGTTTATAGGGAGATTATATGATATTTAATCCTGAACAGACAACGATCAATGAAAGTAAGGATGAACAGAAACTCTCACCAACGTTTAGTAAAAGGCAAAAGGAGATCTCAAAGCAGATAGGATCATCTGATTTTGAAAAGACCTGGAAAGACTGGCGCTGGCAGATGCGCAATACGATAACATCGATTGAAGATTTTGAGGATCTTAGCGATATCTCTTTTTCTGATGAAGAAAAAAAGAAGCTTGAAGAGATAATGGATGTATTTCCTCTATCAATTACTCCCTATTACTTGTCTCTTATTGATAAAGACAACTATGAAAACGACCCCGTTTTTCTTCAATCTTTCCCAACGATGCATGAGCTTAACAAAGACAGATGTGATATTCGCGACCCGCTGTCTGAAGATAAAGACAGCCCGACTCCCGGTATAACACATCGCTACCCAGACAGAGTTCTTTTTCATATCAGTAATGTTTGTGCGATGTACTGCCGCCACTGTACCCGTAAACGTAAAGTCGGTGATGTGGATTCCATACCTGAACCAGATGCAATTGAGAAGGGGTTAGCGTATATACGCAGTAATCCAAATATAAGAGACGTTCTTCTCTCAGGCGGTGATCCGTTCATGCTTTCAGATGAATATCTTGACTGGATTTTAGGCGAGATCAGAGCAATTAAGCATGTTGAGATCATAAGAATCGGAACACGTACACCGGTTGTGTTGCCTTATCGCATAACTGACAACCTTATTAAAGTTTTGCGTAAACATCACCCGTTATGGATTAATACCCATTTTAATCACCCCAGAGAGATAACTTCATCAGCAAAAGTAGCTCTTTCAAAATTAGCCGATGCCGGAATCCCTCTTGGTAACCAGTCGGTACTGTTAGCCGGTATTAACGACTGCCCACGTATATACAAAAAACTTATTCATAAGCTTGTAGCAAACAGGGTACGTCCTTATTACCTGTATCAGTGTGACTTATCTGAAGGTCTGAGTCATTTTCGTACCCCGGTAGGAAAAGGAATCGAAATTATAGAAAGTCTTATCGGACACACCAGCGGACTTGCGGTACCAACCTATGTTATTGACGCTCCCGGTGGTGGTGGTAAGATTCCGGTAATGCCCTATTACCTTATCTCTCTTTCTACCAACAAAGTGGTGTTGCGTAACTATGAAGGTGTAATAACCACCTATCAGGAGCCCGACAGTTACACACAAACATTCTGTGACAGAAAGTGTGATACCTGCGATCTGCAGCTTAAACTGGATGAAGGTTCCGAATACAAAAGTGAAGGTATACACAAGCTGCTTAGCGACTTTGATGATACTATCGCTTTGACACCGGAAAATAACGAAAGACATTTAAGACGCAGAAAAAGAAAAGTAAATAAACAAAAGAAAAAAGATCAGTAAAGAAGAACCTGAAATAAAAGAAATCGGATAAAAATTATGATACAGGATACACAAGAATTTATACCCGATGAAATCGTTAAGGTTGGTAATTCACTCATTCAGCATGGAAAGTGGAACGACCGCGTTTATATCATGAAAACGACTCCTGATGATTGCACCAATATCATCAATGAGTCAAAAAAACTTGCTCAGGAAAACGATTACAGTAAAATATTCGCAAAAATCCCTTTCTGGGCAAAAGAGGCCTTTAGCAAGGAAAAGTTTGAAACGGAAGCAGTTATCCCCAGAGATGAAAAGTCTGGCGGGGATATTCTGTTTATGTCTCTGTTTTTAAAAGAGTGGCGTTCACAGTACTGTGACTACGACACTTGTAAAGGCATTCTGGACTCATTTGAGAAAGAACCACCCAAATCAAGCAAACGGAACCTTCCGGACAGGTGGACCATTTCCAAATGTACTCCCGAGGACGCGCCGGAGATGGCTGAAGTGTATAAACAGGTATTCCGTTCCTATCCCTTTGAAATTGATAACCCTGAGTATATCTGCCAGACCATGGAGTCAAACATAAACTACTACTGCGTTAAAGATGAAGTGGGGAAAATCATTGCCCTCTCTTCTGCTGAACTTGATCCCGAAAGTAGTTGTGCAGAGATGAGTGACTTTGCAACCCTTCCCAAAGCACGGGGCAACCACTGCGCTGGTCACCTGCTTGGCCTTATGCATGAGGATGTCGAAGAGTCTGGAATTTGCACTCCTTTCACCATCGCACGAGCCACCTCTCCGGCAATGAACACTGTTTTTGCCAGAAACGGCTACATCTTTGGTGGAACACTTAAGAACAATACTCATATTGGAGAATCCCTGGAAGACATGAACGTGTGGTACCTCAATAAGGACTAAGCAGTGCCTTATCTTTTTTGAGCTTACTCAAAGCGTTCGGCTTTATAAACATTTCAGGACCGGAATAAACCTTCCGGTCCTTTTTTTATCCTCCCTTCACCAGCTCTAACCCATTACTCTGCCTTGTATTACCATAACTCAATAATTCAAGGGTACAGGATCGGGGCTTTTTTTAGATTTTCATACCCGCTTTTTCTATTTAATACTATATTATAATAAGCACGTATAATGGAACCACGGGAGAGCTGCACTAAATGAAAAGGATGCTTACAAGTCTTCTTTATATCGCTTCGATACTTTCGATAGCACCTTTTTTGGATATTGCCCCCACCAGCTCTTCAGTGTACGCTCAAACACATATCTCCCAGACTTACATCGACACCACTATCCAGAGGGCTGTTTACCTGCTTAATGAAAGCGCGACATTGGGTCGGCAGCGCCACAGGCAGGCGGTAGGTCGGGTACGATCAATGGTGAATAATCTTAAAAACCAGGCAAAGGGTGATCCAAACGAACGCTATATCATGTGGCGATTAAGTGAGCTTGAACACCAGTTGTACCTTGAAGAGGAAGAGATACGGGAGATTCAACAGGAGAAAAACACCCTTACTGCCAATGAGCTTTTGATTCAGTTCGATACCGCGCTGCGAAAGAGAAGGCCCGATTTCGCCACACTCAGAAATTTATGTATGCGAATGGGAGAAGTTGATACCAGACATGCCAACCGAATGACAACAGCTTACAACCAGCGCTATCGAAACATCTCAAGAGAAGCGATCCATTCGGCTGAATTAGCCCTTGACCAGGGTAATCTTGAGCTTGCCCGTGAAGAGATTGAATACCTGGAAAACAACAGGTTTTTTCTTGTCATCAATGATTCTCAGCTCCAGTCCATGAGAAATCGCTACAACCGCATTACAAAAGAACAAGACGCAATAGATGATCTTGACTCTGAAATCAGGGAAGCCCACAACAGTGTCTCTGAATTCAGACTCAGCAATGCCAGAATGGAGATTCAGCGGTTGCGGGGAAGGCTCGATTCGCACAGAGAAAATCTCAACCGATCAAAGTGGCAGCAGTACTCAAGCAGAATTGATGAGCTTCAAGCTACGCTGGACAACAGAGAGGATTCGCTGGTTAACGTAACCATGGCTCTTATAGAAAACGATAAAATCGATGAGGCAAGAAGGTATTTCACCCAGATAAGTGAAGAGATGGGGCTTTCAAGAGACCGAAGCGCCTTTATCGACCATACGATTCTGAGCCTGCAAAGCCCGGATCACCGCGCTTCGCAGCCAAACATCACTGAAGGGCTACACACTCCAACTGAGGGAGTGTTTGAGGACATGCGCTCAGGGGTTATGCAATCGGCTCAGAAACGTGCGGACAGTATTCGGGCCATTGAAGAGCAAAAAATGGCCGCACTGCGCAGAGAACAGGCAAAACAGGACAGCATAAGAAGAGCCATTGAAAGAAAAGCTGAGATGGAGCTCAGAGCCAATCAGGAAAAGGCCAACCAGATAAGTATCGACATCTACTCCCTGCTCGATAGAAACAGGACCCGAAGAGCAAGGCGCCGCTTTAACCGGGAGCAAGATTTTTTACAACAGTACCTTAGAAATGAAGTCTTTGCTATCCTGGCACAATCGGTGAGTGATGAAAGACCAGCAGCCACTACTCAGGAGGTTAAAACCGCACAACAAACCCAGCAACCTCCTCCCCCTGAACCACCACCAGAGAGTGAGGCGAGCAGCTCTACTACCACTACTGCCGCGGTGGTCGATGATGATCTCTGGGACTGGGGCCCTCCTCCGGAGCAGCAGCCCAAAACACAAAACCGGACACAGGCGCAGCCATCTGTTCAGGTAGAAAATGAGGAACAGGCTCAGGAAATCACCATTGAAATCTACTCCAAAATCAGTGAAAACAAGACAAAGGAAGCTCGTGAAATATTCAACAGTTCAAAAGAAAGCCTTAAACTCCACCTCAACGAACATGCATTTAATGCACTTGAAACAACTATTTTAAACTCCAACTAATCAGCTGCCAACTCTGTTACTGCACCACAATTTTCTATAAATTATTTTAAGGGTCCGGTAACTTACGTTTCAATTAAAGGATAAAAAATGAAAGAGCATATAGTTGATATTCTCTCAAAAAATTTGGAACAATCGCTTGAAAAAGATACAATTGAGCGTCTGATCGAAATACCACCCAACGATGAGTTTGGGGATTATGCGTTTCCCTGCTTCAGCCTCTCGAAAGTTTTGAAGAAAAACCCCGCAATCATAGCCGCAGATCTGAGTGAAAAGATTAATGAATCAGCTGACGGTATAGAGGCTAAAAACGTTTCTGGCTATATCAATTTTTTCATCGATAAAAAGATGCTTGCTCAAACAATTCTCGCCAGTGCAAAGAGTGAGGACTATGGAGCATTGAAAGAGGGGCAAAAGGTGGTCGTTGAATTTGCCTCCCCCAATACCAACAAACCACTTCACCTGGGACACCTGAGAAACATGTCTATTGGTGACAGCGTGTCCAGAATTCTTGAATATGCTGGAAACGAAGTGGTAAGAACAAGCATAAACAATGATCGCGGTGTACATATATGTAAATCGATGCTCTCTTACAGCCGCCGCGCAAAGGGTGAAACACCGCAATCGGCGCGAAAGAAATCCGACCACTTCGTTGGGGATTACTATGTGCTTTTTAACAACGAATCATCTAAAGATTCCTCATGGAATGACGATGCGCAGGAGATGCTTAGAAAGTGGGAGGCCGGGGATGAAGAGGTTGTTTCACTCTGGAAACAAATGAATAAGTGGGCTCTTGATGGTTTCAGGGAAACCTATCGCAGGTTTGGTATTCGCTTTGACAAAGAATATTATGAAAGTAACATCTACAAAAGCGGTAAAGAGATCGTCCATGAAGGCCTGGACCGGGGTGTGTTCAAAAAACGTGACGATAATGCGGTGTACATAGATCTGGAAGAGGAGAAGCTTGGGGAAAAGGTAGTGCTTCGACCAGACGGCACCTCGGTTTACATTGTTCAGGACCTGTTTCTTGCCTTGCTTAAAAAAGAGGAATATAATTATGATAAATCTATATACGTAGTTGGCAATGAACAAGATTACCATTTTGCAGTGCTTATAGCGATTTTTAAGCGGCTGGGGTACGATATAGCCGACAAGATTAAACATCTCTCCTATGGTATGGTCGAGCTTCCTGAAGGAAAGATGAAGTCCCGTGAAGGCACCGTAGTGGATGCCGATGACCTCATTGCCCAAACCCAGGAACTAGCGAAAGATGAACTTGCGGCAAGGTACTCTTTAAGTGAAGAGGAGATGGAGCTTAGAAGTCATCGTATCACACTGGCTGCAATTAAATACCAGCTGCTTAAAGTCGATATTACCAGAACAATGGTTTTTGATCCCAAAAAGGCGATTAGTTTTGAAGGTGATACCGGCCCCTATCTTCTCTATAGCTATGCACGGGCATCCAGTATCCTGAGGAAAGCAAACGTTACCGAGGATTACACCATAAACGATCTTCATAACTCAGAGATCAAGCTGTTTAAAAAGATTGGCTTTTTTCCTTCAATCATTCAGACAGCCTCTAAACGCCTCTCTCCATCGGTTATCGCTTGTTATTCCTTTGAGCTCTCTCAGCTCTTCAATGAATTTTACCATAACTGCAAGGTAATCGATAGTAAAGAAGAGGCATTCAGACTCAATCTGGTGCGACTATTCAGAAAAACACTCAGTACATGTCTTGATCTGCTTGGTATAGAAAAGATTGAGGAGATGTAAGAAGTGAGTTACAGGCAAAGGGAGCTGTAATTATCAAATTCGATCCAGTTGAGATCGAATTTGGTTGGCGGCCTGCTTCCGGGAGAGTAAGAGTATAACTCTCCCCTATTCAAAACATCTTCAAATAGTGCCCATGCGCATTCTGTTTCCTTTGCACTTACAAAGAGGGTGTGATCCCCTTTAAGTACATCGTACAATAGTTTCTGGTACGCCTCGGGGCTGGATTGGGAAAAGGTGTCTTTATAACAGAAGTTCATATGAGTGTCGGTGAGGTTGTCATCACTACCGGGAATTTTTGTTGAAAGATCCAAAATAATCCCCTCTGCAGGTTGGATTTTAAAGATTATATGGTTTTCTTTCAATTCTCCTTTAGCGTTAAACAGTAATTTTGGCAGGGATTTAAAGCGCACACCGATCTCTGTGCCACGTCTATGCATGGCTTTTCCGCTTCGTATATAGATAGGAATGCCTGTCCATCTGAAATTGTTTACAAAAAGTTTAAGTTCAGCAAACGTTTCTGTGTTTGAATCCTCTTTAACACCTGTTTCCGAACGATACCCACTGTACTGAAACCTGTGACACTCATCAACCCTTAAGGTTCGTAAAATATCAAGCTTTTGAGCCCTTATGTCGTGTGCATCTAATGATACCGGTGCTTCCATTGTCAAAAGACATAAGAGCTGCAGTAAGTGGTTCTGAACCATATCCCTGATTATACCGGCTCTGTCAAAATAGTTTCCACGGTGACTTATGGTGTCAGTTTCAAGGGCATTAATCTGTATTGATTCGATGTATCTGCTGTTCCATACAGGATAGAATATTGAGTTAGCGTACCTGAAAACCAGAATATTACGAACCGCTTCTTTTGCAAGATAGTGGTCTATTCTATATATTTGAGATTCACTGAAACAGGCTTCCAACTCGCTGTTAAGTGCTTTTGCCGAACGATAATCATAACCAAAGGGTTTTTCGATAACGATAGATGTTTCGGCCCCAAATCCTTCAGCCAGAAGTTCACGTGCTGTTGGCGTATACGCAGCAGGGGGTTGCGAGAGAAACACTACTACCTTTGAAAACTCCCCTTTGGATGCGATAAATTCCTTCAAGCCAGAGATGTATTGATGATAGTAGAGTTGTTTTTGGAATGAATTGGTACCGCCGAAACGGTTTCGGAACTGCTCGTCGGTGAAGTGAGTGCGGCCGGAGCCAACTACTATAGAGGAAGTATCTATTTTACCCTGAAGAAAAAGTGCATGAAGCGCAGGAATAAGCTTTCTCCTTGCAAGATCGCCTGATGCTCCCATAATCACTATTGCAATGTTCTTCAGCGCCATCCTACCCTACCTCTCCTCTAAAACATGATTAAACCCTCTTCTGTTACTGCCTTCTGTTTAGCGGTAAACCAGGTTTAAAAGCAAAGTGTTCGAAACAGACCAGAAATTCCATTCCGAACACTTAAGGCTTCATTCTTTATTATTCAGGAGAAAACTCATCTTTTCCAACACCACATTCCGGGCACACCCAGTCATCGGGAATATCCTCAAAAGCAGTTCCCGCGGCAACACCATTATCAGGATCACCTACTTCTGGATCATACACATAGCCACATGCATTGCAAACATATTTTTTCACCGAAAAACCTCCTTAAAATGTAAGTTAAACTATGTAAGTTAGTATACTATTCGGATCAAATTTCATACAAGTTCTTTGCCATTACTGCCGTTTTGCATTATTCTCCACCCATCGCCGATTCAACCCCGGTGGAGAAATCGGTAGGGACGGAAACGGTTCTTGCTCCCAGTTCCTTATCGAGCATATACAGACCACTGCTATTGTCCCCGATGAGTTTTATTCTCTGGATGATATCCATGGCAGTATCTTCCTCCTCTACCTGCTCGGTAACATACCAGTTTAAGAACGCCTGAGTTGCATGATCCCTCTCCTCTACAGCCAGATTCATAAGATCATTTATGCTTGAAGTAACCAGTTTTTCGTGTTCAAGGGTTTTATCAAACATATCTGAAAGGGAAGCAAATTCCTGCTGTGGTTCTTCTAAGGCTACTAGCCTAACTTTGGCCCCTTGCTTCTGGATATACTCATAAATTTTCATGGCATGCACCATCTCTTCATGATACTGGGTCATAAACCATACAGAGGAGCCCTTAAGACCCTTATCAGCACAATCTGCTGACATGGACATGTAAAGAAAGGCAGAAAACATCTCTTTGTTTATCTGCTCATTTAACGCACTCTCCATTCTTTTACTTATCATATGTAGAACTCCTTTGTTAGAGGTTTTTCCTAAAATAATAAATGAACAGCCAGTACCAAATCTTGGGAACAAAGGTTTTTTATCTGGTTTTACTACCATTAAAGAACCAGTAGTTACTATGCAAGCATTGTACCAACAGTTTAGCCCTACTGTTAGGGAACAGAAATTATCCCCTTGTGGTCTGCTATTTGCGTTTTTCTCATAAGCAGACATATAGCCGGGAGATGAATTTTGAAACGACTTGTCCTTTTCTTTTTTATAGCCTTAATAACTCTCATAGCGATTAGCTGCTCAGGGCTTCAAAGAAGAAAAAGTGGGGTTTTCCATTCCATCTCCTCTGTTGAACACTTTGAATTTGTGATTCAGACTTCCGGTTCCAGACTCCTGGCATTTGACCTGCATACAGAATGGTGCATTCCTTCAAGAATCCTTGCACCCACAGTGTATGAAATAGCAAAGGAAAACATTGAGCAGGTTTCTTTTTACAAAGTTAATACCGATCGGTTTCCTCAGATCGCTTCCTATTTTGAAACTCCCGGCACTCCGCTTATTGTTTTTGTAAAGAATGGACGAATCGTGTACGGAATAATGGGCGTACAGAGTAAAGAGAAGTATGAACGTATAATAAACATGTATAGCGATACAGCTGATACTGATTTTTATACACCTCATAATCGTTCCTCAAATGAGATGAAAATCGATTATACCAAGCCCTCATCGCCGCCACTTTAGAATCAGCCAACCGTACCCTTCATTACAGCTAGAGATGACCAACAAGTCCCATTGTAAGTTTTTTTAATCCTTTTCAGCCAAACCGTTTTGTCATTGGACCCTGAAAAATGTCCCTCCCGGATGCAGGGACATTTTCCCACCTATTTTCTACCTGCGCCGGGCCATAGGTATTCCACTACCAAAAAGGAGCCTCACATAGGGGCCTCTCAGACGGGGATCGGGGCCATCAACAACGGTGGTAGTTCCTCTGTTCCAATCACTACCTCTGGCTGGATCAAACATATACCCAGCCCTGATACCAATCAGTCTGACTCCTGCTCTTCCGGGAGAAGTTGTTGAAAACGTTACCCCGGCTCCAAGATTTATGATAAAAGAGAAACGACGCAATTTTAGCGTCTCATCCGGTGTATTCAATGCATCCTCAAAAGTCGTTTCATCCGGTGCGATAGTAAGGCTGCTTAACCCAAGTCCAACCCCAACCAGGGGGTATAAAACAAAGTTGCCTGTTTGTACCAGCGCTATACCATTGTTTAATAGTACTCTTGAAGAGAAAAAATTGGTTCTGCTGCCCTGTGTCTCACTTTGTCTCCAGAAAAGACCTCCAATTTCCCCACCCATAAGAATTCGGTTTCTTATAGCATCCCAGCCAAACGTTGCAGAAAAGCTATAGGGACTAAACTCACCAAGTTCAAACTCTTCAAGTACCGAATTGAGATCATCAACGTCAACCCAATCAGCTCCAAGCATCAGGTAATTGCGAAACACAGGTGTGGGATTTCGCCCACTTCCAAACCAACTTCCGGAATAACCATAAGAGGATACAACAAGAGTAACCAAAGCAACTGTGATACAAGCTCTTTTTTTCATCTGCCCCCCCGAGGATAGTGCATTCGACCTACATCATGATACGCACAAGAGGAAAGTACTCTGAAAATCAATTACTATGCCCGATTTTGACCACAGGCTCTGTAACGTACTGCTCCATACTCTTCCGGGTATTTTGTTATTCGTTGAATCAGAGAGCAGATGAAGATTGTAGCCGGCTCCTCGGGGGTTACAGGGTTTAGTAAATGATAAACCCGCCTGTGCAGGTGTACCGCTATGGGAAGTCCAAACAGCTATGTTTCACACAGCCTTTTAATTACTTTTTCTTCTTTGGAATTTTACCCTGTTGATCGACGAATTTCATGAAGTATTTTGCGACCTTGAAGATCATCAGCAGAATGGTTAGGGTTTTTGCAGCCTCAACGTACCAATACTGTTTTTTCTTTTTTTTGATCATAATCAACCACTCTTATATTTTATTTTTTCACAGTTTTTTCAAATGAGGTTCTTATGGAATATACGACAGGCACAATCGGAAGATGTATTGTAATGCGACTTGAGGAGGATGATGCGGTATACGAGTGCATCGAAACCGTTGCACGGAAAGAGGACATTGAGTGCGGTGCGATTTTGGTGATTGGTGGAGTGAAGAATGGTGGAGTTGTGGTGGGGCCTTCAGATCAAAACCAGCGTCCTCTTAAACCCATCGTGAAAAAGTTTAGCAATGCTCACGAAATCGCCGGTATCGGTACACTCTTTAGAAATGAAGCTAACGAACCGGTGCTGCACATGCACGCTTCACTGGGAAAAGAGGACTCACCCATTGTCGGGTGCCCCAGAGAGGGGTTGGATTGCTGGCTTGTGAATGAAATCATACTACTTGAGATTAAGGGTATAGATGCAAAAAGAGTGAAAGAACAGAGCGGCCTTGAGCTCCTTAAGCTCTTTGGGTAACGCAGGGGATGTGTTGGTGAACTGAAGCAAGATTCTATGAGTTCACCACACCCTGTAAGATGTCCGGGCGGCGATGCCACACTCTTTCATTGTCGTTAGCAATATATTTACTAGCCGCCACACAAAACATCCTAAACTTTTGGTAAACGCCTTTGTTTACTGGGCATTAACTTCTACTCTCGCCCCCCACCACTCTCAATCCTCCCCCATTTCTATCTTCCAAAATATTATCCGCTTAGATCACAAAATAGTTTGACAGTAAGAACACTTTTAAATATTTTACTTTCAAAAGATACTATTAAGCTGGTTACTTACTTGATTTTTCTATTATAAACAGATTAATAATTGCGCTT